>JAZRRW010000023.1:0-5166 GCA_045651105.1 Lachnospiraceae bacterium | reverse complement strand
ATTTCCAAAAAGCAACAACCCTGCTTCTGAAAATACCTCTGCAGCCTCAATGGTTACCACAGCCTTTCCCTTGATCAAAATTCTTTTCAAGCAATTATGTCCGGCTTCTCTGGCTTTTCCCAGGATCACAATGGCATCCTCTGCCGTAATGTCTCCTTCATGCTCCGCCACATAAGCCATGCCAATAAAATTCTCCAGTGATATCTCACTTAAAGTTCTGCCATCGTCTAAAAAATGATAGGGTGCATCCACATGGGTACCATTGTGGGCACACATACTGAAGGCTGTCAGATTACAAACACTGCCATCTGAAATTCTTGCCAGCACCTGTCTCTGTGGTGCCGGATCTCCTGGAAACACCCTACATGTATAAATTTCTTGAGAAATATCGTAAATCTTCATGATACACTTATCTCCTATTTTTATATGTCCTTTATCATATGAAAAATGCTCCAAACACTTATTCTAAAGCATTTGAAGCACTTTCCACACTGCCGGCAGCCGGACTCGAACCGGCACGAGGTCGCCCCCGGTAGATTTTGAGTCTACTGCGTCTGCCATTCCGCCACGCCGGCAAGCTGTTATCGCTAACAACTATTATACTTTACCACAGAATTTCATTCTTGGCAAGTAAATTTTACAATTTTATAAAACTTTTTATTCAAATCCCAGCTTCTTGTAAATATCCAGACCATCAAAGGTAGCAAAATAATCCTTTGGTGTCTCAGCTCTTCGAATAAGCTGCACTTCACCATCCTCCTTAAGCAGAAGCTCTGCGCTCTTCAGCTTGCCGTTATAATTATAACCCATAGCAAAGCCGTGAGCACCGGTATCATGAATTGCAAGATAATCACCAATTTCTATTTCAGGCAACATTCTATCGATAGCAAATTTATCATTATTTTCACACAGAGATCCTGTCACATCGTACATGTGCTCACAAGGTGCATCTTCTTTACCAAGCACGGTAATATGATGATATGCGCCATACATGGCAGGACGCATCAGATTTACTGCACAGGCATCCACACCAATGTATTCCTTGTGAGTATGCTTTTCATGCAGCACCTTAGTCACCAGATGTCCATAAGGTCCCATCATAAAGCGGCCCAGCTCTGTGTAAATAGCCACATCTCCCATGCCGGCAGGCACCAATACCTCTTCGTAAGCCTTTCTTACACCTTCGCCAATAGCCATAATATCATTTGACTCCTGACCAGGCTTGTAAGGAATACCGATACCACCGGAAAGATTAATAAAGGCAATGTGCGCACCTGTTTCTTTATTTAATTTTACGGCCAGCTCAAACAAAGTCCTTGCTAATGTCGGATAATACTCATTCGTCACAGTATTGGACGCCAAGAAGGAATGAATACCGAAGTTCTTAACCCCCTTCTCCTTCATAATACGGAAGCCTTCAAAAATCTGCTCCGTAGTAAAACCATACTTTGCATCACCCGGGTTATCCATAATATTGTTTGCAATAGAAAAATATCCACCGGGATTATACCTACAGCTAAGTGTTTCCGGTAAATAGCCCAAAGTATTTTCTAAGAATGCAATGTGCGTAAAGTCATCCAAATTGATGGTTGCACCAATTTCCGCTGCATAAACAAACTCTTCTGCCGGAGTATCATTAGAGGAAAACATAATATCCTCTCCTTTAACACCCATGGCCTTGCTGAGCATCAACTCTGTCATAGATGAACAATCTGTACCACAGCCATAATCTCTTAAAATATCAATCAAATATGGGTTTGGAGTCGCCTTTACCGCAAAAAACTCCTTATAACCCTTATTCCAGGAAAATGCCTCCTTTAATTTGCGAGCATTTTCACGAATGCCCTTTTCATCATAAATATGAAATGGTGTGGGATATATTTTAACAATTTCCTCTATCATTTCTTTTGTAACAAATGCTTTTTTACTCATAATCTTGCTCCTCGAAAAATAATAATATGTCACAGATTTTCTATCTGCCAGTCAATCGGATCAATACCGTGCGTTTGCAAAAATGCATTAGCCCTACTAAACGGACGACTACCAAAAAAACCTCTATAAGCTGACAAAGGACTTGGATGTGGTGCCTCCAAAATCAAATGCTTTGGATTATTTAACATAGACTTCTTCATCTGTGCAGGTCTGCCCCATAAAATAAAAACAATCGGCCTATCCTGCTCATTTAAAATACGGATAGCAGCATCCGTAAATTCTTCCCACCCAATACCCCTGTGGGAATTAGCCTGATGTGCTCTTACCGTCAAAACTGTATTAAGCAATAATACGCCCTGCTCGGCCCACTTAACCAGATAGCCGTTATTGGGAAGATAACAGCCCAAATCGTCTTGCAGCTCCTTATATATATTGACCAGAGACGGTGGAATTTCCACCCCCGGCTTTACACTAAAACAAAGTCCGTGCGCCTGTCCCACATTGTGGTACGGATCCTGACCAAAAATAACAATCTTTACATCCTTTAGAGATGTCAAATGAAAGGCATTAAATAAATCCTCTGCCTCCGGAAATATTTGTCTTGTTTGATACTCCTGCATGATGGTCTGATGTAATTTTTTGTAATACGGCTTCTGGAATTCACCCTTAATAGCCGGAAGCCAGTCATTTGAAATCGGTGGCATAGCTTTTATAAGCGCACAGATACGCCTTTCTCCTTTAAATATTTCTTTAATTCATTGATTTCCAGTTCTTTGTAATGGAACAGAGATGCTGCCAGTACAGCATCTGCGCCTCCCTCCGTCAGTGCATCATAAAAATGCTCCATCGTTCCGGCACCACCACTGGCAATAACCGGTATCTTTACCGCATCTGAAACAGCTCGGGTAAGCTCTAAATCGTAACCTGCCTTAGTACCATCGGCATCCATACTGGTCAGTAAAATCTCACCGGCACCTAACTTTTCAGCGCGCACAGCCCATTCAACAGCATCAATCCCCATATCCACGCGACCGCCGTTTTTAAATATATGAAAATCCCCTGACGGCGTACGCTTAGCATCAATTGCCACAACCACGCACTGGGAACCAAACTTATCTGCCGCCTCACTAATCAACCGCGGATTCATAATGGCAGCACTGTTTACAGAGATTTTGTCAGCTCCTTCACGCAAAATCATCTTAAAATCTTCGATGGTACGAATACCGCCACCTACCGTAAAAGGAATAAATACAGTCTCTGCCACACGTCTGACCATATCCAATTTAATATCTCTGGCGTCACTGGACGCTGTAATGTCTAAAAATACCAGTTCATCTGCACCCGCTGTACCATAAGCCTTGCCTACCTCTACCGGGTCACCTGCATCTCTTAAATTTACAAAATTGGTACCCTTTACTACACGTCCGTTATGAACGTCCAGACAAGGGATAATTCTTTTGGTATGCATAATTTTAGCTCCTATAATATCTATATAATACTTTTCATTATAACCTGAAAGACATTTTATAAGTCGATAAAATTCTTTAAAATTTTCAAGCCAACGTCAGCACTTTTTTCCGGATGGAACTGGCATGCAAACACATTGCCACGTTCAACAGCCGCATGAATATGTACCCCATACTCCGTAGTAGCTGCCACATCACTCTCTTCTCCCGCCTGCAAATAATAAGAATGTACAAAATACACGTATTCACCGCCTTTAAAATCCTTAAACAAACGGCTTTCCTTTGGAAACTGTAAATCATTCCAGCCTATCTGCGGTACCTTCAGGCCATCTTTTTCCGGAATACGCACAATTCGCCCCTTCAAGAGTCCCAAACCAGCTACTCCCAGTGACTCTTCACTGCTTTCAAACATCAGCTGCAATCCCAGGCAGATGCCTAAAAACGGTGTGCCCTGCTCTACAATCTGATGAATTACATCTACCAGGCCGTACTGATAAAGCTTATCCATAGCATTACCAAAAGCACCTACCCCCGGCAAAATCACTTTGTCTGCTGAAAGCAAAAGCTCCTTATCTCTGGTAAGCACCACTTCTTGTCCCAGAAATTGCAGTGCCTTTTCTACACTTTTTACATTGCCTGCATCATAATCTATTATTGCTATCATATTAATCAATCCTTTCCATTCATATACATTGAATCAGTCACCTTTCATCCTCACTACAGGCAAATAATTCCACTGCATGTATCGGCACACTCTTGCTCCTGACAACCATTTCCTCTGCCAATTGGTACAAGGTTTTATGAACTCGGAAACAGGTAGCCTTCAGGTTATAAAAAGCCATCCTTTCAAAAGGAAATCTAAACACACTAGGAAAAACAAGACCGGCCCCAAGCTCCAGCAAACAAGTCTTGCGATTCATAGTCCCCTGCAGCCAACGCATATACTCATTCCATTTCGGCAAATATCCATCTTCTTTGTAAGCGGTAGCGTACACACTGTTAAACGGCACCACCTCCCCTGCACCATCATGTACAAAAGAAACCTCCTCCAAAGAAATTCTGCCTTCTATATAACTTTCTAAAGAATCAAGAAATTCCTGATTATCAGTACTATCTGACAATGTGTCATCACGCATACATAAATCACTTCCGCAAGGCATTACTACCCTTCCTTCCCTTGCAAAGGTTATAAAGCTTCGATTTACAGTAGTAGTAACAACAAAATAATTTTTCCCTTCTAACAAAGAAAACAATGTTCTATATGCATTTAACAAGCTTTCATCCGTCATTTTAAAATAAACATATGGCATAATCCATTGAAACGCAGGTTTATTCTCCAAATCACTGATAATCCTTTGAAATTTTTCACTCTGTTGGGCTTTTGGTGATATATTCCATTCATTTCCCAACCCTACAACAATCATCTCGGATTCTGATATACTTTTTTTGATATCTTCAAAATATTGTTTCATTATACTGTCACATTTTAATACGTACAAAACGTATAACACTTTCTAAATAAAATATACAGAGGTATTTTATCAAAAATTGTCACTTTATTCAATAGGCAGCATATATTCTTTTAAAGTAATAAATAAAAAAGGAAGGTAAAACCCTCCCTGGAACCTAATAAATAATACATGGTTAACTTATACCTTCAAAACCGAACACTGAAATCTCTCCATCCGTTATCTCCTGTGATAACCTTTCCTTCTCCAACTCTGGTTAAGCCCTCGACCGATTAGTGACTGTCAGCTGAACACATTGC
>JAZRRW010000022.1:0-9807 GCA_045651105.1 Lachnospiraceae bacterium | reverse complement strand
GTACTACAGAAAAGGAAGATATCACACGCTCGTTTGTGGGGTCATTGAAAGGCGCCGGTCCTTAGCGAGACAAGGCATAAGTGCCGAAGTCGAGCTTAGTACCGCTGCAGCCTTTCGTTGAGCGGGAGCGTCCCCAAAAATGAGCGTGTGATACCTTTCTTTATCGAAAAACTGGGGTGGCCGCAGCCCCATAAACCGGAATTTTGGAGGGAAATTTTATGGACAGAATTAATCAAATTCTACGGCACCCATTATTCAAAAAATACATGGAGGCCAACGCGGTCAAGGAGAGTAATCGTGTCTTTTGCAGGCACGATATGTCTCATGTCCTGGATGTGGCTCGTATTGCTTATATTCTCAATATAGAGGAGTCGCATCATTTATCAAGGGACATGATATATGGTGCGGCTCTTTTGCATGATATAGGACGTCATGTGCAGTATGAGACCGGTGAAAAGCACGCCTATGTCAGTGCCAGACTGGCACCTGAAATTCTGAAGGATTGTGGTTTTTCTAAGGAGGAGTCTGAACAAATTGTCGGTGCTATTTATACTCATAGTGACAAAAGCATTACGGACGATAAAGGCTTGAATGCACTGATTGCCAAGGCAGACCAATTGAGCCGTGCTTGCTACGCTTGCCAGGCAGAGCAGGAGTGCAAGTGGAGTAAGGAACGTAAAAATTTAGAGGTGAAATGGTAATTATTCTACTAAAAGCATTGCCGTACGGGCATAATAGTATATAAAAAGAGTTCAAGAAAGGTAAGAACAGAATATGTGCACGGCGGTAACGTATAAAGCAAAGGAACATTTTTTTGGTAGAAATTTAGATTTGGATAGATCTTATGGAGAGTGTGTGGTAATAACACCCCGGAATTATGAGTTTCAGTTAAGATGTGTTGCATCATTAAAGGAGCATTACGCGATGATAGGTATGGCAACGGTTGTGGGTGGTTATCCTTTGTATTATGAGGCAACAAATGAAAAGGGTTTAAGCATGGCGGGCTTGAATTTTCCGTATAATGCAGAGTATAAGGAGCATGAAGAAGGAAAGGATAATATTGCGCCTTTTGAGTTTACACCATGGATTTTAGGGCAGTGTGCAAATCTGGATGAAGTCAGGGTGTTGATGGACAACATTAATTTAGTTAAAGTTAATTTCAGTGAAGAGCTTCCGTTGACACCATTACATTGGATTATTTCAGACAGCAATCATTCAATTACGGTAGAGTGTGTAAAAAGTGGCCTTAGAATTTATGAAAATCCTTATGGTGTTTTGACAAATAATCCTACATTCGATTATCATATGATGAATCTGAACAATTATATGGGACTTCATGAGGGACTGGCTACGAATAATCTCTGTCCGACAGAAGAGTTAGACAATTATAGTCTTGGAATGGGCGCATTTGGTTTGCCAGGGGATTTTTCTTCTGCCTCCCGTTTTGTACGAGCAGTATTTGTTAAGCAAAAATCCTGTCTGAGAAGCACAGAGAAGGAATGTGTAAGTCAGTTTTTTCATATTTTGAATTGTGTAGCAATGCCTAAGGGATGTGTGATGTCAGTGGACGGGCAGTATGAATACACAAGATATTCCAGTTGTTGTAATACAAATAAAGGGATTTACTATTATACAACCTATGATTGCAGTGCTGTTACAGCGGTTGATATGCATTCTGTAGAGCTTAATCAGGCTGAAATTTATAAATATGAATTGTAAGATACCCCTGCCAATCCGGCAGGGGTTTATACTATACTTCACTACGCAGGGTGCTTCGGATAACACCACAGGCGATTTTATCACCGGAATTTCCGGCAGGCTGGGTTGTGAAGTCATCCTGTTTAGAGTGTATGATGATGGTTTTACCGATAATTTCACTGACGGTAAATCTATTGGTTAATACTACGGAAAATGCAAAGCCATTGTTGCCAAATAGTGGCGGCAGATCACCGGCATGGTAGGGGTGCGGGCAATTGTCCGGATTATAATGGGTCATTGCATCAGCGAAGGGGTCTGCAGCATTGCCGGTGCAGCTACCACCACCATGGATGTGAAAACCAAAAACCGGGGTGGCACATTCTCCTCCGGGAGCAGGAAGGCCGGTGACTTCTGTGGCAACCACAACACCGGCATCGGTCTGGAAAAAACGGACAAGACCTGTGATGGCAGGATATTGGGTGCTGCCACCTATGACAGCAGTTGCATGGGGCATCCGGCCAAGAATAGAGCCACAGTTTAAGAAATTGCTGCATCTCATTCACAATATACCTCTTGAAAATTATTTCTTATTACAAAATATGTAAGTTTTCATCATAATGTGCAAGCGAAAAGGAGTCTCACTGTTAAAGGAGGCTCCTTAAATTATGTTTTGGGTGTATTGATATAAGCTAATAGAGTACTTGTAAAATAGTTTTATAAATTTGCCAAATCTACTTGCTATTTAGTTCAAAATCGTGTAAAGTGTATTTATAAGTGGAGGGAAGTGGAGCAAAAAGGAGTAAAATGGAGCAAAACCCCTAATTTTCCACAAAAGAAATCCCATTTTAGGCAGGACGGTGATTTAGATGTATACAGGCGAATATAATCATACTGTAGACTCTAAAGGCAGACTGATACTACCTTCTAAGCTACGCGAGGCTCTGGGCGAGGAATTCGTGGTGACAAAGGGAGTAGATGGCTGTCTATTCGTGTATGACCGAACGGAGTGGTCTCACTTCGAAGAGAAGCTTACTACCCTGTCTATTACTAACAGAGAATCCAGAAAGGCACTTCGTTTCTTCTTATCCGGTGCTGCCAGTGTGGAAGTGGACAAGCAGGGACGCTTCCTGATTCCTACAGGTCTTAGAGAATATGCGGGCTTGGAGAAGGATGTAGTACTGGTAGGCTGCGGCCGTAACGTTGAAATCTGGGATAAAGACAGATGGGCAGCAATTAATAATGATGATGACGTGGAAGAGGTTATGGAATACTTAAACGGCATCGGTCTGAGGTTATAGGAGCAGGTTATGGAATTTAAGCATTATTCAGTGCTTTTAGATGAGACAATAGAGAACTTAAGTATAAAACCGGATGGAGTATATATGGATGGTACCCTTGGTGGTGCCGGACATGCTTTTCATGTATGTGAGAGGCTGGGAGCGCAGGGGCATTTTTATGGAATAGACCAGGACGGAGATGCTATAGAAGCGGCTGCCGGTCGATTGTCACCTTTTGGTGACAAGGTCACCATTATCCGCAGTAATTATCGTTATGCCAGGGAGCGGCTTAACGAGTTGGGTGTGACCCATGTGGATGGCATTGTCTTGGATTTGGGAGTTTCCTCTTATCAGTTGGACACCATAGAAAGAGGATTTTCCTACAAATATGACACCAGACTGGATATGCGAATGGATGACAGACAGACCCTTTCCGCCATGGAAATTGTAAATGAGTATTCGGAAATGGAGCTGTTTCGTATTATCAGAGACTACGGAGAAGATCAATTTGCCAAAAATATTGCCAAGCATATTGTAAAGGCGAGAACAGAGGCTGTGATTGAGACTACCGGACAGTTAAATGAGATTATCAAAGCAGCAATTCCTGCAAAGATGCGTATGAATGGCCATCCTTCCAAGAAGACTTTTCAAGCTATCCGCATCGAATGCAATCATGAATTAGATGTACTGAAGGAATCCTTAGATGGATTTATAGATATGTTAAATCCGGGCGGCAGGTTGTGTATTATCACCTTCCATTCCCTGGAGGACAGAATAGTAAAAAGTGCTTTTAAAAAGGCGGAAAATCCTTGTATTTGCCCACCGGGCTTTCCGGTTTGTACATGTGGACAGGTGTCCAGAGGACGTGTCATCAGCAAAAAGCCTATTTTGCCGAGTGACACGGAATTAGCAGAGAATTCAAGAAGTAAGAGTGCGAAGCTGAGAGTATTTGAGCGCTCTTAAGGAGGTATATTGGTATGGCCACTCAGAGAAGAGTAACAACACCACAGACTATGAACAGCAGAAATAATTCAAAAATTACATATATACATGGCAGTGCAGCTCCAAAGTATGAGCGGATACCACAAAAGAGACCGGTAAAAGAGGCAGAGAGAACTATCGCACCGGACATTCAGAAGAAGCAAAAGGTACAGGCGAAGCCAAGCCCTGTTAACGTGCCGTTGTTAGTATTGACTTTAGTTGCTTTTGTAGCGCTGGGTGCCATGATGCTTCAGTACATCAGCTTAAGCTCAGAAATCTCAGTACTTACAAATAGCATTGCAAGTCTGGAAAGCGATTTGAACGATTTGAGAGCAGAGAATGATGAATACTATGGTCGTATTATGAGCAGCGTGGATTTGGAGAAGGTACGCGAGGTAGCAATTATGGACCTTGGTATGGTATATGCTTCTGAGGATCAGATTATTACATATGAATCACATGTTGATGATTATGTAGAGCAGAGCCGTGTCATCAAAGATTGATAAATATTCTGGAGATTAGTTATGGCAAGAAGTCAGAACACAGGACAAAACAACCATCCTTCCGGAACACGAAATAAACCACAAAATACTACCAGATTTCGTCCTTACATGCGTGTAAAGCTGGTAGTTTTTTGCTTTATAGTGGTTCTGGCGATTTTATTTTTAGTAGGCAGACTGATAAATATTACAAGTACCAGTGAAGCAAAATACAAAAAGCAGGTATTATCTCAGCAAAAGTATGATTCCACTACGCTCCCATATAAGCGTGGTGATATTTTGGATGCCAACGGAAGTACGCTGGCATACAGCGAAAAGGTTTATAACGTTATTTTAGATACCAAGGTGATGCTGGATGATGAAGCAAATTATAATCCTACGTTACATGCATTGGAAATGTGTTTTGACGTAGATATGGACAAGATAAAGGCTTATGTATCTGCAAATTCCTCTTCGCAGTATTATAAAGTAGCAAAGCAGGTGAGCTATACGGATAAGGAAGCATACCACACTTATGTAGAGGAGCAGGAAAAGCTTGCAAAAGAGACAGCAGAGGCGGCAGGTGTAAAAAATACCGGAGCTCATATCAAGGGTATCTGGTTTGAAGAAGAGTAGATCCGTAAGTATCCGTATAACACGCTGGCAAGCGATGTGCTGGGTTTTACGGGTAACGATAATGCCGGACAGTTTGGACTGGAGGAGTATTATAATCATGTGCTGAACGGCACTACAGGCAGAGAGTATGGTTATTTAAATACAGACAGCGAGCTGAAACGCACGATTAAGCCTGCAGACAATGGAAATACTATTGTCTGCACACTGGATTTAAATATTCAGACTATCGTTGAAAAGGTCATTAATTATTATAACGAAGATCTGAGAGACAACTTCAGAGAAGGTGCCGGTGCTGAAAATATAGGCGTCATTGTTATGGATGTAAATGACGGAAGTGTTCTTGCCATGGCTACCAATAAGGGGTTTGATTGTTCTAATCCATATGATTTATCTATGCATTATACAGAAGAGCGTATTGAGGCAATGAAGGAGGAGCAGGTGGATCCTAATACAGGTGCGGCACCTGCAGAGGGAGCACAGAATGTGCAGACTATTTCACGATATTCTTATGAGTTAAATCAGCTTTGGAGAAATTTTTGTTTGTCCGACACCTATGAGCCGGGTTCTGTTGCGAAGCCGTTTACGGTAGCCATGTGTTTGGAGGAAGGGACCATTAGCGGCAATGAAACTTATTTATGTGAAGGCTCCTTATATCGTGGTGGTTGGCCTATTTCCTGTCACAATACCTCCGGACATGGTCTGGTAAATGTTTCCCAGTCTATTCAGGAATCCTGTAACGTGGCTATGATGTATATGTCTGAAAATCTGGGTGCAGAGAAGTTTGCAAAATATCAGAATGCCTTTGGCTTTGGGTTAAAGAGCAATGTGGACTTAGTGGGTGAAGCCAGAACCTTAAGTCTGATTCATACCATTGATACCATGGGGGTAAGCGAGCTTGCCACAAGCAGTTTTGGACAGGGGTTTCAGGTTACTATGATTCAGATGGCTGCAAGCTTCAGCTCTTTAGTAAACGGCGGTTATTTATATCAGCCACAGATGGTTCGTCAGATTTTGGATGAGAATGGCAACGTGGTACAGAATATTGAGCCTTTGTTGATAAAGCAGACTGTTTCTGCGTCTACCAGTGAAAAAATCGTGGAATACTGTAATGCAACCGTTGCAGATGGTACGGGTCGCAAGGCAAAGCCTGCCGGTTATGCTATTGGCGGTAAGACCGGTACTTCCGAGACGTTGGAAAATGGTGTCCGTTCTGAAACAAATTATGTGGTATCTTTCTGCGGTTATGCACCGGCTGATGATCCACAGGTGTTGGTTTATGTAGTAGTGGACAGACCAAACGGACCGGATCAGTCTAAGATGACGGAGTATGCATGCTGGATTGCCAGAGATATATTGGCAGATATGCTGCCGTATATGGGCATCTTTATGACAGAGGAGCTGACAGAGGAAGAACAGCAGGCTTTGTTGAATAAGCAAAATGCCGTTATTCAGGACTATCAGAATAAGCGGGATGAGGCGGCAGGCATAACTACCACGGAAGGAGAATAAATTATAATAATACCTTCCGTGAGGTCACCGGATGTTTGTACGTATTTATCAAAAAAAGAAAATATTACTTCTCGGTGTGGGGAGTTTGTTACTTTTAATAGGCTTGTTTGGCAGGCTTGTGTATTTAATGGTTGCCAAAAGTGATTATTATGCAGCTATGGCTCAGGAACTCCATGAAAGAGAAAGGGATATTAAGGCTGCCAGAGGACGTATTCTGGACAGGAATGGTATTGCTCTGGCAGATAATAAAACCGTTTGTAC
The DNA here is from genome assembly GCA_045651105.1 of Lachnospiraceae bacterium. Lineage (GTDB taxonomy): Bacteria > Bacillota > Clostridia > Lachnospirales > Lachnospiraceae > RGIG6307. Next base: position 2,966 of record JAZRRW010000022.1, on the reverse strand, counting down.
GGTGTCTGTCATTTATTCCCAGATGGAAGACAGGGAAGCTGTGATTGACATGCTTTGCAAGGAACTTAATCTGACCGAGGAGTATGTGCGCAAGCGGGTAGAAAAATATTCTTCACGTGAGAGGATTAAAAGCAATGTGGACAAGGAAATTGGCGACCGGATACGTGCTTATGATATGGCAGGGGTAAAGGTTGACGAGGACTATAAAAGATATTATCCTTATGGGATGTTGGCAAGCAAGGTATTAGGCTTTACCGGCAGTGATAATCAGGGAATTATCGGGCTGGAGGTTACCTACGAGGAATATCTGGCAGGCACGCCCGGCAAGATACTGACTGTCACTGATGCAAAGGGTATTGAGTTGCAAAGAGAAGGGGAACGCAGAGAAGAACCTATAGCAGGAGAGGATTTGACCATCAGTCTGGATTTAAATATTCAGAATTACGCCATGCAGTTAGCCAGTCAGGCTTATGATACCAAGCAGGCAGATAATGTGATGATTTTGGTCATGAATCCCGATAACGGAGAAATATATGCCTGTGTGAACTGGCCGGAGTTTGATTTAAATAATCCTTATGAGTTGACGGATATCTGGAATACCAAGCTTACCGGCGGTAATACTCAGGATAATTTAAACAAAATGTGGCGTAACGGTTGTATTAATGATACCTATGAACCGGGCTCCACATTCAAAATTATTACGGCTGCAGCAGGTTTGGAGGAGGGTGTGGTTACGCCTGAGGATACCTTTAGCTGTCCCGGTTTTATTATGGTAGAGGATAGACGAATCCGTTGCCATAAGACCACAGGTCATGGAGCAGAGACTTTTGTGCAGGGCACTCAAAACAGCTGTAACCCGGTGTTCATTACAGTAGGGCAACGACTTGGTGTAGAGAAGTATTATGCTTATTTTGAGCAGTTTGGATTAAAAACAAAAACCGGAATCGATTTGCCGGGAGAAAGCAGAACCATTGTACATCAGATGGAGAATATGGGGCCTGTGGAGTTAGCCACCATGTCCTTTGGTCAATCTTTTCAGATTACACCCATTCAGCTTTTGACTACGGTTTCCTCTATTATAAACGGAGGGAAGCGGGTGACGCCTCATCTGGCAATGAAATCAGAGGGCGTAAATGGAACTACGGTATTTGAATATCCGGTAACAGAAGGGATTGTCAGTGAAGAAACCTCTGCCACCATGCGTGATATTTTAGAGAGCGTAGTCAGTGAAGGGGGCGGCAGGAATGGTAAGGTAGAGGGCTATCTGGTAGGGGGCAAAACGGCCACCAGTCAAACCCTGCCCAGAGGAAATGGTAAGTATATTGCTTCCTTTATCGGTTTTGCACCGGCAGATGATCCCCAGGTGATAGCCATTGCTATTATTACCCATCCTAAAGGGGTATATTATGGCGGACAGATTGCTGCGCCGATTGTTCGTCAACTTTTTGAAAATGTTCTTCCTTATTTGGAAGAAAAGGAGTATAATTAAATAAATGTGAGAGACCAGAGAGGAGACAAGGATGTTTGGCGAGTTATTATTTCCGGTTGTATTACCAATAGTAGGAGCTTTTTTTATCACGGTGGTACTTGGACCGGTGATTATACCATATTTAAGGAAATTGAAATTTGGGCAGACTGTCAGAGATGACGGACCACAGAGCCATCTGAAAAAGAACGGCACGCCTACCATGGGCGGTATCCTGTTTTTAATCAGTATCACCCTGATGACACTGCCTTTTATCAAGGTATATCCCAATGTAGTTCCGGTTTTGTTTTTGACGCTGGGATTTGGCTTAATCGGTTTTTTGGATGACTATATTAAGGTGGTATTAAAGCGTTCCATGGGGCTTACATCAGCCCAGAAAATGATAGGGCAGCTGATTGTAACCAGTATTTTTGCTTATTATTTAATTGCAGTAGCAGATATTGAGCTGGTTATGCATATTCCCTTTATGGAAAAGACCATTGATCTGGGTATTTTTACGATTCCGGTTATGTTCTTTATCGTAATCGGTACCGTAAATGGTGCTAATTTTACCGATGGTATCGATGGCTTGGAGAGCAGTGTAACCGTAATGATTGCTACTTTTTTTGCGGTAGTCAGTCTGGGTATGGGTGCCGGTATTGAGCCTCTTGCCTGTGCAGTTGTGGGCGGTTTATTGGGCTTTTTAATGTTTAATGTGTATCCGGCCAGTGTATTTATGGGAGACACCGGCTCCTTGGCATTAGGCGGTTTTGTGGCAGGCTGTGCTTATATCACAGGGCTGCAGTTGTTTATTCCTATTGTTGCATTTATTTATTTGATAGAGGTAGCCAGTGTTATTATTCAGGTTACATACTTTAAGATAACGAAGGGCAAGCGTTTCTTCAGGATGGCACCGATTCATCACCATTTTGAATTGGGTGGCTGGAGTGAGACAAGGGTAGTGGCTGTGTTTACCACAGTGACCGCATTGCTTTGTCTTGTAGCGATTGCAGGGATTTAGGAGAAGGATATGATTTTTTCAGACAAGAATATTTTGATAATTGGCAGTGGTATCAGCGGCATGGGAGCTCTTAAGGCTTTGTCCGCGGTGCAGGCCCATTGCATTGTTTTTGACGGAAATGAGAAGCTGTCCCCGGAGGATATTTACAGAAAGCTTCCTGAAGGGTGTGAGGCGGAGATTATTATCGGCTCTTTAAGTCGGGAAGTATTACATAAGCTGGACATGGCAGTAGTCAGCCCCGGTGTTCCTATAGACAGTCCCTTAGTGAATATGTTACGTGACTGCCAAATCCCTGTTATCGGAGAGATTGAGCTGGGTTACCGGCTGGCTAAAGGACGGCTTATCGGTATCACAGGCACCAACGGCAAGACCACTACCACTACCTTAGTGGGGCAGATGATGAAGGATTACTATGAGAGTGTGTTTGTAGTGGGCAATATTGGTAATCCATATACACTGGAGGCTTTAAAAACTACGAAG
>JAZRRW010000021.1:0-29244 GCA_045651105.1 Lachnospiraceae bacterium | reverse complement strand
GTAAGCTTACTGATATCCTGCATGATTAATTTTTATGTAGGTTTGCTACAAACTCCTTCAAGTCAAAGCTGTCATCGCTATGTGCCTTGAATAAAGTACCTACATTTTCTCCTTCCATAATTTGATGTATTACTTCTAATTTGCTGCTGTTGGCAATAATCATATCCGCACCGGACTTGGTGGCAATCTGGGCTGCAATCAGCTTGGTACCCATGCCACCGGTACCTACACTTGAGCCGGTAGTAGAACGCCCCATCTGCATAATAGAATCATCCAACTGCTCCACCACCTCTATAAACTTAGCCTCCGGATTGGTACGTGGGTCATCGGAATACAGCCCGTCTATGTCAGACAACAAAATCAATAAATCAGCTTCAATCATGGCTGCCACAATGGCTGACAGGGTATCATTATCACCAATTTCAATTTCGTAGGTGGCAACCGTATCGTTTTCATTAACAATCGGAATAACTCCCAGCTTTAACAACTCCATAAAGGTATTGTGGGCGTTAAAACGATTTAAATCATCCACAATCGTGTTCTTGGTCATCAGAATCTGAGCCGCAATATGATTATATTCCGAAAAAAGCTTCTGATATACCATCATAAGTCTTGCCTGACCAACGGCTGCACAGGCCTGCTTTACCGCAATCGGGCTGTCTCCGGACACATCATGGTTTTTCAGATTGACTGCCTGCTTGCCTGCTGCAATGGCACCGGAAGACACCAGTACTACTTCCTTTCCCTGATTACTGATATCGCAAAGAGCACGCACCAGTTTTTCTAATTTCACATAGTCCAAATCCCCGGTTTCTGCATGCTGCAGCGAACTGGAGCCGATTTTAATTACAATTCGTTTTTTGTCTTTTATATATTCTCTCATGTTTTTCATAATCGCAAGTACTCCTTTTTGTGAATGTTTATACATTCACCTCTTTCGTATGGCTCGTTACATTTACAGGACAATATTCCCCGGCAATTTCTTCCGCAACTCGAAGCCCATCCATGGCGGCTGAGGTAATTCCTCCTGCATATCCTGCGCCTTCTCCGCAAGGGTAAAGCCCTTTCACCTCAGATTGAAGCGTCGCATCACGCATAATGCGCACCGGTGAAGAAGTACGACTTTCCACGCCCTCCAACCACACGTTATAAGCTGCAAAACCCGGAATAATCCTGTCAAAATGCTCCATGCCCTCCACAAAGGCCTGATTTATTTCCTCTGTCAGAATATCAGTCAAATCAGCTTCTACAAAAGCACCTTTGATACAAGGGGCATACTCAGGCAACCGTTTGTCTGTAGCCTGCCCTGTCACCTTCTCTTTAAAGCTGCCATACTGCTCCACTGGAATGCGTCCCTGCCCCAGTTCATAAGCTTTTTCCTCCAACTTTCTCTGGAAGGCCACTCCTGCAAGAGGATGATCACTACCAAAATCCTCCGGGGTTACGGCCACGATTATGGCACTGTTGGCATTTGCACTGTCTCTGGCTGCATAACTCATGCCATTGACTGCGGTCCTGCCCTCCTCAGAAGATGCATTTACTACATATCCTCCCGGACACATACAAAAGCTGTATACCCCTCGTCCGGTACTGGTTTTGGCAACCACCTTATAAGGTGCTGCCCCCAGCTGCGGATGGTTTTTCACCCCATACTGACTCTCATTTATCAGGCTTTGAGGATGTTCCACACGAAAACCTACCGCAAAAGCCTTGGAGGCCATAGGTACCCCTGATTCATACAGAGTCTGAAAGGTATCTCTGGCACTGTGACCGATGGCAAGCACCACTCCCTGACAAGGTATCCTACGTCCGTCTTTCAACCTTACCCTATTAATACGCCTGCTGGTCCCATAATGACAATCACTTTTGCCACTCGGCTGTCCGTCTTCTTGCTCCTCTATAACAAAGTCCGTAACCTGACTGTTAAAATGCACCTCACCGCCCCATTCTAAAATACGTCTACGCATATTTTTTACTACCTGCGATAAAACGTCTGTACCGATATGCGGCTTGGCATCGTACAGGATATGTTCGGGCGCCCCATTCTCCACCAAAATGGAAAGCACCTCTCTGTTACGACCATCCTTATCCTTAATCAGGGTATTTAATTTGCCGTCTGAAAAGGTGCCTGCGCCTCCTTCTCCAAACTGCACATTACTGTCCGTGTCCAACACGCCACTCTCCCAAAACTGCTGAACCTTGGCAGTTCTGGCATCCACATTCTCCCCTCGCTCCAAAAGAATGGGCTTATATCCGTGCTTTGCCAGTATATAGCCACAAAATAGTCCGGCCGGTCCCATACCGATAATAACAATAGGATTCTTTAACTCCTTTTGACCACCTTCCGGGAAGCGATATACTTCTCTCTTTATAAGCTCTGCCTGTTTTAAACGGCTCTGCTTTAGCACCTTAGCCTCTTTGTCACAGACAATATCTATCACATAACTATACACAATATCCGGCTTTTTTCTGGCATCTATGGACTGCTTTACAATCCTAAGCTCTCTGATATCTTGGGTGGAAAGCTTTAAAAGCTTGGCGCACCTTTTTAAAAGAGCTTCCGTAGAATGCCCTACCGGCATTGTAATTTGACTTAATCTTATCATATTATTTCCTGTTTAAATCATGACTCACTGCCATGTCTATTTTCTTTATAATCAAGCACTGCATATTTTCCTGCCAGATAACCACTTGTCCATGCCCACTGTAAATTGTAGCCGCCACACATACCATCCACATCCAAAAGCTCCCCTGCCACATAAACAGAAGGACATTTCTTCATGGCAAAATGTGATGTAATTTCCGCCATGGATAAACCACCGGCACAAACTTGCGCCATGTCAAAGCCCTTTGGCTTATCCACCGTTAATGTCCACTCTTTAAACAGACTGACAAAGCGGTCAAATTGTTCCTTAGGCACCTGACTTATAAGCTGTCCTGAAGAAATGCCGGCCATTTTACAAAACAGCGAACAAACTTTTTTATTTATAAGACCGGCCTGGAACTGCTCCATAGTAACATTATATGAGGTGCTTCTTCCTTGCTCCATGGCACTGTCAAATAAAGCAGCCCTTTTCTCCTCCATATATGCCTGAAACTCTGCCGCCTCCATATGAGGCATAACATCCAGCTTCACCTGTACCTTACGTCCTGACAAACATCCATAAGAAGCAAAACGACTGATTTGAAAAACAGGAATGCCGCTGACCCCATATTCCGTCAGCTGTATTTCTCCTATTTCCTCACACACCTTCTGCCCATCAATAAAAAGATGAACCTTCCCTTCTATACGTACACCTGCAACACTCTTTAAATAAGGCTCTTTACAACAAAGTTGAACCAATGCCGGCACCACCTCTTCTATCTGGCAGGCACATTTCAGACTGCGAAGAAGCTGGTAACCACTGCCGTCTGAGCCTGTCTTCGGGGATGCCTTGCTGCCGCAGGCCAAAATTACTCTGTCAAATACATAGCTTTCCGTACCACAAGAGACCTTTACCTTTCCATCCTTCTGATATGTAAGCAAACGTGCTTTTCTATCTGTTAAAACACGTATGCCCAAGGTCTCAATTTGAAAACGTAAAACATCCAGAACAGTACTTGCCTGCTCACTTGCCGGATAACAATAGCCATTTTTATCTTTATAAAGCATTTTAAGCGATGCAAAAAACTGCAAAGTATCCTCTAGCCCAAATTCATCCAAATAAGGAGCAATATCTTCCATGGTATTACTACGAAAACAGCTTCTATCCATTTTTAAGTTTGTAAAATTACATTTACCATTACCGGTGGCTAATATCTTACGACCTATTCTGTCGCCACCCTCTAATATTGTGACCTCTGCCCCCTGCCGGGCTGCAGAAATTGCAGCAACCATACCGGAAGCACCGCCACCAATAATTCCTATCTTCATAAGTTACTCTCTACACTAACTGGAATGAGACTCCAGAAAAAAATATAATGCTTCTTCATCCCAAATCTCTTTTCCGTTTATCATTTCCTGCCTGGTCTCCTCCGGTAAATCTTCTGCAGCAATACCGGTAGACATAAAGCTCTCTGTAAAATCACCATTACGGTATACTATTACATAATTATCGACAATACGAAGCACGAATTCAGCCTGAGGCTCCACAACAGCTTCACTTGTACCAACAGTCGACTCCAAAACTACGTTTTTGTCATCTACTGCATGTGCTTCCGTAGGCTTATCAACATCTGCTTCAAAATACTCATCCAGATAATATACCTGCTCCGGATTATCCGCCTGGTCGTTCGTTTTGGTGCTCCAGATAAACATACCGCTGCCTGCCAGAATAATTGCCATAACAGGTACATAAATAAAAGATTTCCATCTGCCCTTCATCAAGATACTGACCTCCTTTCAGGAATTTCCTGTTTTTAGGTTAGTATCAGCAAAATCTTTAGAAATATACCATACCACTAGAAAAATCTGGTTAAAAATTTGTTGAGGAACGCAGGAGGCAGATTTTTAAGCTCCTCCTTGTCATACACTCGCAGTGCCAAAATACTTATATACTGCAAAAGTATGCCTAATAACAGACACAGTATCAATGTGGCCAATCCACCAAAGGCAGTAAAAATCAGTGTCTGCACCCCAAATAATATAACAGCAATTATCAGGGTAATTACGATACAGCAACCGGTACGAATTAATACAGAAACATAATTGATACCAACCACGTGGCTTAAGAGAAGTGCTGCCACAAGCATGGTTACAGCCAATCCAAGACCGATACTAAGCACATATAGTATGCTACCTGCCCCTAAAGCTTTCAAACAAATAAGTGCTGTAATAACACTGACCATAGTACCTGCTGTCATAGCAGCAACTGCCTGACCACGCAGCCCCCTATATTTTAATATATCCAAAAAGACCATGCAAGGCAGGCCTAAAAAGCCCAGCACTGCACTTAATGCTGCCAAATTCATAAAAGAGGTAAAGGTCTGCAGTGACCAAATAGCCAGATAGGACTTGTGCAGGGCAAAAGCAAATGCCATAATTGCTATACTATGTAAAATCACATAACAAAGCATGGTCTTTAAATCCCTGTAATACTGCTCCGTCTGTTTCTTTCGGTAGGCCACAAAGAGACGTCTCTTGTAGGTAACAAGTCCCAAATCACACAAAATCCATGCCAAACCAAAGGCCGGCAAAATAGCCCCATAGAAATTACCGAACAAATAATTTTCCCCTGCAATTTCTTCTAATGACAGCCATAAAAGCACCAAAACAGGTATATGCTTCAGACAATCATCCACAGACTCTGTAAGCTGCCCGGTAAATAATTGCACGGTAAGCTTAAAAATCCCTTCCCCTGCCACACCGGGTTGCTTGTCCAGAATGGTAATGTCTCTTTTATGCATAAATCCCATAATAAGTAAAAATGCAATAGCTCCAAAGGCACCCAGTAAAATACCCTGTACCAGTCCAAGCAATACATAAAAATGCTTAAGCCTTACACTTTGTACCAGTCTGGCTACTTTTTCTCCATAATCACCTAAGATAAACGCAGAGGACACGGTGCCTATTACCATACAAACTGCAAACACCAGTCTGGAAATACCAATAATAAGCCTATCAAATTCTGCCTGCAAAACACCTCTTACTACCTGAAGCACAGCCAAAAACGGCACAGTAATCATCAAAAGCGATAAAAGCTTGTCTACATACAGTAAATCTATACGAAGAACTATACATTTATTTACTAATACAAGCGCCGCCTCAGCCAAAATAGTGGCCAATATCCCGTAAGCTGCACCGGCCTTCCATACATTAGCGGCATCCTTATACTGTTCTCTTCTGCGACGGATACGTATCATATACTCCATAGCATCCGGAATGCCACCCAGAAAAAGACCCGTAATCAACAAAAATATCTCCATGCTGCCAGCCACATATATCATGCCCATACCACCAATTCCGGTGTACAACACCAACATGCCTGCCAGTAAAATCATTTGTGCTATACTAACAATTCTTTTGCTCTTTAAATCCATATTATTCTTCCCTTGTAATACCTAAAGCCTCTAAAGCTTCCTTTTGCTTTGCCTCCATAACCACAGCCTCTGATGGCTCCATATGGTCATACCCACACAAGTGCAGCATGCTGTGAGCTATGAGAAAGGCAAACTCCCGCTTCACGGAATGTCCATACTCGTTAGCCTGCTCAAAAACCTTGTCTACACTGACAACAATATCCCCCATTAGAAGCAAACCTGTCTCCGGATCAAAATAATTTGCTTCGTTTTCTTCTAATAAGCTAAAATCTCCGGGGGCAGGAAAATCCAGATTTGGGAAGGACAATACATCCGTAGGCCTGTCAATTCCCCTGTGCTCCATGTTAATCTCATGAATAGCCGTATTGTCCACCATAGTCACATAAATATCAAACTCATAGGGAACCTCTTCCATATCAGCCACCTGATTAATCACTGCCTCAGCAATTTTTTCTGCATCAAAGTCCACCTGAAATGTAGCTTCCTCCTCGTAAAATAGTGCCATACCTAACCTCTGTTTTTCTTTCTATCAGTGCCTGTAAAACTCTGATTACGTTTATCCTTATATGCCTGTCTGGACTCATAATCATCATAGGCCTTTACAATCTTTTGTACTAACGGATGCCTTACTACGTCCTTATTGGTCAGATTGCAGAAAGCAATATCATCAATACCATGAAGCACCTTTTCTGCCACATCCAATCCACTCTTCATATCCGGTGCCAAGTCCTTCTGACTGGCATCTCCGGTCACAATTACCTTGGAGCCAAAACCGATACGTGTCAAAAACATCTTCATCTGGGCAGGTGTGGTATTCTGGGCTTCATCCAAAATAATAAAAGCATTATCCAGTGTACGGCCTCTCATATATGCCAAAGGTGCCACCTCAATCAGTCCCTTCTCCATATTGCGGGTAAAGCTTTCTGCACCCATAATCTGATAAAGTGCATCATAAAGAGGTCGCAAATAAGGGTCAACCTTACTTTGCAAATCTCCCGGCAAAAAGCCTAACTTCTCTCCGGCCTCAATAGCCGGCCTGGTCAGAATAATCCGGCTGACCTCATTGGCTTTAAAAGCAGTAATTGCCATAGCCATAGCAAGATAGGTCTTGCCGGTACCTGCCGGTCCCAGACCAAATACTATCATATTATCACGAATGGCATCTACGTATTTCTTCTGTCCTACCGTCTTAGGCTTGATAGGTTTGCCGCTTACGGTATGACAAATCAAATCTCTGTCAATCTCCGTAATCAACTCCTCTTCATCCTCCATGCCCATTGTAATAGCATAGTCTACATTTTGTTCTTCTATTTCGTTACCTCGACTATTCAAAATCATAAGCTGTTCCAATATGCTCCTTGCCTTTTCTACGTGTCCCTTTTCGCCGGTAATTTTAATTACCCCGTTGCGGTCAATAATCTCCACCTGCAAATCTCTTTCGATTTTTTTAACATACAGGTCATGCTGACCGAAAATACTACGCATTTCGTCCATGGAAAGCTCCAGGCTGCTTTCATATGCCTTCTGTATCATCAATTTCCTCCGGTTCTTCATTTGGCTTTGCGCTAAAAGCCGGCATTATGACCTTCATAGTCCCCTTCAGGGCCCACTTATCCATAATTACTCCTATTGTAACATTTTTTTCTAAAATTTGTACCCCCTTTTCTAATAATATTTCATTATTTTTTAAAAATTTTTCTTCCAAAAGCTTTTTTGCCTCTTTTTCGGGGTACTCTCTCTCAATTTTGGCATACTCATACACTACAAAATCACCCAATCCTAAGGTAATATCACCAAGTGTAATACTTTTTTTCTGCTGCAATACATAGTCCTTATATACATACTTTCTGTCCTTCCAGAAATTTCTATAAATTTTAGGTCCTATAAAGAAATACAAACCTGCATTGTGCCTACCCGTATACACCTTTTCTACATACACCTTGGATAATGTATACTCCACCGGTATAGTGGTCTCTATGCCTATATCCGCATCCGCGTCATAATATTGATAATATGCGATAGTTTGGTCCTCATTATACACCGGTACCCTGCCATCCACCAATAAATCCCCTGCTTTTACCTCTGCTCCCTTCTTTACAAGTGGAACACCGTTTCTTACATATATAGATGAAATAATGCCATCTGCTGTGGCATACAAACTGGTGCCGTAACTTTCACTCTCTACAGTCTCATCCGGAACCAGCTTTTCATTTTCCTTTATATCAATGATAAGGACGGTACCATCCAGCTTCCCTGAAGTCCAGGTTACCAAATCGAACTCCTTACGAATTTCCTTTTCCAACACTTCTAAAGGAATGTCTTTTTTCCACATACCTACGTGAATGCCCTGCTCTTTTAGAAAGTCCATAAACACATCATCTGAAATACTGTAATTTCCTTGAACTTTAATATGTAAAAGCATATTGGTTGTGAGCAGCCAGACTACAATAAACCCCAGAAATCCTACCACTAAAAAGCTTCTATTCACAAGCTTCGGCCAAAAAAAGGGCAGTCCGTGTCTTTCCACCACAACTGCCCTGATCCCAGCTTTACGCGCCAATTTTTTGCATTGATAAAAATCCTTCAGACGCATGTTTGCATAAACATATTTTCCCTGTGCTCTAATATCCCATAAAGCCAACTGCTTGTGAGCACACAACACCAAAAAGCGTTCTATACCGCTTCCCCATATTTTCAGACGCACGTATCCGTCAGCATACACTAATACTCCCATATTCACCCCACTACAAATATGTAATATTGCGAATATTGCCGCAAATCATCATATGCTCTTCCATATAGTGACTGATAACAAGCCTATCACCTTCTACGCGTATCAGATAATTATCAGCCTGCACTAACACTTCTCCTTCTTTGTATTCCAAAAGGGCCTTATAATTTTCCACCCACACTTCTGAATGCCCCACCATGGTCATCAAGGTATCCTTTAAGACTGCCTCCGCCGGAATATTTTTATCCAAAAGCTTTTGCCTGAGACCATCCGTATATTGCTCATTTTTATGCTTTGGCGGCTTGTTTTTGATATACTTCTTTTTTCGCTTCATACCATAATGTATGCGAAGATGCTGTGGAAAATGCAGAAAATAAAAACCTGTTTATGAAAAGCTAGCTTTCTACAATTTTAACATATTCACACTTCTGCTTTTCCAAATCCTCCAATACACCACAATACCAACTAATGGGAACAACATGCCAACTAACATTCCATATTTCATACCCAACTGCTCCGGTGTTAATCCCCACTTAGCGGCCAGGTCAACCATTCCATGTGTCTCCATTGCGATGTCTGTAACAACGCCTACCACCTGCGGTCCTACAGAAGCTCCTAAATCTCCGCCTGCGGCCATAATCGCGTAAATAAATACACCGCCGGAGGGAATGCGGTCAGATGCAACTACCAGACATCCAGGCCACAGCATGGATACGCAAATCCCTGTGAAGCCACATGCCAGAAGTCCTAAGAGAGGAATATTGGAAACTGCTGTAACAAAATAACAGAGTGTAGCTCCAATTATTCCCACAAACAGAACACGCTCTATATTTTTGCCAAGCTTTGCATATAGGCTTCTGCCCAGACCAAGCATGGCTCCAAACAATGCCACACCAAATATGTCGCCCCAAAGCTTCGGTATGCCAAGCGCCTGCTCTAAATATCCAGAACACCACTGTGCCATCGTCAATTCACTTGCACCGCCGATAAAAATAGCCAATACACACAACCAGAGCGTCTTATTTCGAAACATACCGATTGCTCCACTTGTTCGCTTAGGTGTTTCTAAAACCGGAACTGAAGAACACTGAAACAAACCTGCAGAAATCAAAGGTATCACTGCAAAAACGAGTGCCAGCCATTGCCACTGTTCCTTTCCGAAAACAGTCAAAAATAACGTACTGAATAGGACAACCCCTACAACACCCCACGCATAGATAGAATGGAGCTTGCTCATTTCGCACTCCGGATTATCTGCCGGAATTGCTGCAATGACCGGACTAATCAATACCTCTGCCAGTCCACTGGATGCAGAAAAAATCACAGTTCCGATTACCAAGCCCATATACATCTTATCCGGAAAAAGGAAAGGGCACATTCCATAAACAATAAGTCCCAATACTGCCAGTGCCGGTGTAACCTTTACTGTTTTAGAAATATTAAATTTATGTGAAAAAAAAGAAAATATCAAGTCTACCAATAACTGTGTAGAAAAATTTATTACTACCAATAAACCTAAAAGAGAGTAGGAAATCCCATACAAGGATCGGAAGGTTAAAAATAGTATAGGAGATAAATTACCTACAATGGACATAGTAATATTTGTAGTATAGCAAGCATATTTTAATCGTTTGAATGTATTTTTCATGATTTTACTTATGATACGGCTCTCCTGCAATAATCCTGAACCCTCTATACATCTGCTCCAGCAAAATGACGCGCATAAGCTGGTGCGGAAAGGTCATGTCGGAGAAGCTAAGCTTAGCATCGCTCCTCACGGAAACACTGGAATGAAGTCCCAGGGAACCTCCAATCACAAACTGTATATGGCTCTTTCCTTGAACCCCGAGACTATTCATGCGGTTTGCAAATTCTACAGAATCATACTTTTTACCAAGTATTTCCAAGGTGAATACAAAGGCATCCTCTTTGATATTTTTCAAAATTCTCTCTGCTTCCTTGGCCTTAATCTGCTCTTCTAAAGCTTCACTTGCCCCGTCAGGAGTCTTTTCATCAGTCACTTCGATAATCTGTAATTTACAATACTTACTCAGTCTTTTGGCAAATTCATCAATTGCTTCCCGATAAAACTTTTCTTTTACTTTGCCCACTGCAATAATGTCTATTTTCATACAAATAATCCTAACATAAACATTCTGACAACTTAACCAAAAAGCTTATCGTAATGCTCATCCAGTAAGGCTTCCACAAAAACAGCATTCTCTGTTTCTGCCGGAAAGGCCTCCATAATCTGTTCACGCATGTATGTCATTCGTTTAAAATAAGCCTCTTCCTCTGTCTCTGCTGTAATCTCACTTAACTCCTCAAACGTAAAAGTTTCTTCCATATAAGCTTTTAATTCAGACTGTGCATCAGCCTCTTGGGAAGCCAGCTCCTTATATTTTTTGACGCTTTTTGCTGAAACAATGCCAACAAACATAAAGATTACAAAAAAAGTAAACATAATGCCATGGCTGAACCAGTTACCTCTGCCCCCAATATAGAAAGGCAGCTTGCCAAACCAACTGAGTGCAACAATCACACAGCCAAGCGCGCCAACTATCAAAAAGCTATATGCACTGGATTTATTTTCAGCAGCCTTTTCCTCGTAATTCTGATATACATTGCTTGGAGGAATAAGGCTCTGCTCTTCTTCTGCGGCCTCTATAAGCTCTTCCTCGCTCATGGCAGAAAGCTTTTCTTCCATAGCTTTTTGCATTTCTTCACGTACAAAAACCTGCACCTGCTTGGATGCTTCTTTATATTCCTTCTCATCACAAAATAAAGCTGCGATGCCATCTTCGTTTGGCTCTTCTAAAGATACCGTAGTAAATTTACAGTATTCCATATATTCTAAAGCCTTTTTTGCCACAGGATATGGTGCCTCTAAAAGCTGCTTTTTTGCTACCGCTTCCTCTTCTTCATTAATAAGCTCACAATCACAATCCGGGCAATAAGTAATACCTTCTCTATATTCATTTTTACATTTTGGACAAATTTTCATAACAAACTCCTCTAACCTGTAAAGGCATAAATTTCTTTTGTTCGGATGTCTACACCATAATACATACCTGTTCTACGCTGTTCTCCGGTAGTGGTGTTTCTTAAAACCTCTGCGAAATAGTAGCAATCCTTTCCTACCTCCACAGATATCGGGTATAAATATTCATAAATCAGGATGTGACTTTCATCCTGCACAATATGACCATTTCCGTCAGATACCTTCCCTTGATTAATAAAATGATTTACCAAGGTTTCCGTTGCTGCATCCGTAGTAAAGTCCGTATCCAGATTTATCTGGAATTCTCTGGTAATAATTTCACTTACCTCACCTCTATGATCGATTGCAATAAATTTATAAACAGACTTACCCAAAGGAGCATATAAATTACCGTTATACAGGGCGCTGTTACGATTTGGTGCACTGCCATCCGTGGTATAATAAATACGGCTGTCATAATTAGAGATAATTTCAATTTTTACCGGACAATTATAGGTACCACTGTAGGTCACCACCTCCGGAGGACTGACCTTTTTGGATTCGATAAAATAATTCTTGGTCACTACCGGACTGGAAACTCCATAATCATTTACGAAAATGGCAGAAATGGTATTTTCTCCTGCCTCCAGAAAAATAGTACCTGAAAATTCCGGGCTGTCTGTGGTCGGCTCTGTTCCATCCGTAGTATAATAAATGGTACCGATACCGTTAGAATCTAATTTCAGGGTAATCATAGTGGCATAAGTACCTTCCGGCTGACTGAAATTTACCGTGCCGGACATATATTCCCAAAAGGCCATTTGCATATTGCTGTCCTGCAAGGTGCTCAGATACTCTGCAATACTTTCATAATCTTCTCTGGCATCATAGAAATTCACTACCTGTTCTACTGCAGTCATCTGCTCGTCAAAGGTATATTGGGAGCTTCCGGCAATGATCTTATATGCTTCCAAGGCCTTTTCTTCCTGACCGGCCTCCATGTAAAGCTCACACAGCTTAAATCTGTGGGGAACCTTTTCCGGTGCCTTTCTGACAGTCTCCTCCATATAAGCTATAGCTGACGCATAGTCTCCGTCATCTACATAATACTCCACAATCATTTCGTGTATAAATGTAGAATGATTCCAGACAGTAAGACCACCTATGATAACTGCCGCTAAAGCAAACAACACAATAGCTATAACTCCACCTGACAAAACAAATAATGGACCTGCCTTCTTGGTAGAAACATCTATAGGGAACCCCTCCGGCATATTATGCAAATCAGTATCTGCCTCCGTTTTAAGCTCGGCCTTATCTACAATCCCCTGAATGCTTTCAGCCATGCTGTCCTCTACCTCGGCCTCAAACTCCGGTACCAGATTGATTTCCTGTCCGCAGTCCTCACAATACATATGTCCATTTAATATTTCTTTCCCACATTTTGGGCAAATCATTCACTCACCTCATTTATTGAATACAGACAATTTCTCATTAACATTGCTATAGTCATAGGACCTACTCCACCCGGAACAGGTGTAATAGCACTGCATTTTGGTGCAACCTTATCATAATCTACATCACCGCAGATTTTGTTGTCAGCATCTCTGTGAATACCTACATCTATTACGACTGCACCCTCCTTCACGTAAGAATCATCTATCATTAACGGTTTGCCAATGGCAACAATCAAAATATCTGCGCGTTTACAAACCTCTCGTAAATCTTTTGTTCTGGAATGGGTTATGGTAACAGTGGCATTCTCACGCAGCATCAGCATTGCCATAGGCTTACCTACGATATTACTTCTGCCGATTACCACACATTCCTTACCTGCGATTTCAATATTGCTGCGCTTTAACAGCTGAATAACGCCGGCCGGTGTACATGGCAAAAAGCCGGCTTCACCCAGACACATTTTTCCTACGTTTTCAGGATGGAAGCAGTCCACATCCTTTGCCGGTGAAATAGCCTTTAAAATTTTGTCCTCACAAATATGCTTTGGCAAAGGAAGCTGCACCAAAATACCATTTACTTCTGCATTGTGATTTAATTCTTCCACCAATGCCAAAAGCTCTGCTTCCGTAGTTTCCTCCGGCAATTCATAAGAAAGAGAACGAATGCCCACATATTCACAGGCTCTTTTTTTGTTGCGCACATAAACGCTGGATGCCGGATCTGCACCAATCTGGATAACAGCAAGGCAAGCCTCTATCCCCTGTTCCTTTAACGCTGCTGCCTGCGCCTTTAATTCGTCTTTAATCTCTGTAGATATACGTTTTCCATCAATAATCTGTGTCATAAAATCACTCCTCTTTTATATAGTAATACCAACATGCCGTAATCACTGCTTCATTACTTAGAATAAACCTGTAATCTGACCTTCCTCATTTACATCAATGTTAAATGCTGCCGGTGCCTTTGGAAGTCCCGGCATGGTCATAACGGAACCGGTAAGCACTACTACAAAGCCTGCGCCTGCAGATACATATACTTCACGTACATTAATCTCAAAACCACTAGGTCTGCCCAACAATTCCGGATTATCAGACAAAGAATACTGGGTCTTGGCCATACATACAGGCAAATTACCAAAGCCAAGCTTTTCCAAATTAGCCAGCTGCTTACTTGCTGCCGGAGAGAAGGTGACACCATCTGCACCATAGATTTCCTTTGCAACGGTTGTAATTTTATTTTTCAAAGTATCCTCTTTGTCATACAAAGGCTTGAAGTTGCTTGGCTTTGTCTCTAAGGTCTCCAAAACCTTTTCAGCAAGCGCCTTACCGCCTTCGCCGCCCTTTGCCCAAACCTCGCAAAGAGCAAAAGCACAGTCTCTTTCCTCACAGAACTGCTTTACAAAAGCAATTTCCTCTTCCGTGTCTGTTACAAAAGCATTTAAGGTAACTACTACCGGTACCCCAAACTTCTGTACATTTTCAATATGCTTCTCAAGATTTACAATACCGGCCTTTAAAGCTTCCATATTTGGTGCTGTCACTTCGGCCTTTGGTACGCCGCCGTTGTATTTTAATGCCTTAATAGTAGCAACGATAACTGCTGCATCAGGACGTAAGCCGCTTTCGCGACAAGTAATATCAAAAAACTTCTCTGCTCCAAGGTCTGCACCAAAGCCAGCCTCGGTAACTACATAATCAGCCATTTTCAGAGCTGTCTTGGTAGCTATTACGGAGTTACAGCCGTGTGCAATATTGGCAAAAGGTCCACCATGAACAAAGGCTGGTGTATGCTCCAAGGTCTGAATTAAGTTTGGCTTGATAGCATCCTTTAAAAGGGCTGCCATAGCACCAACTGCCTGTAACTGGCCTGCGGTAACAGGAGCACCGCTCATATCATAAGCCACTACCATGCGGCTTAAGCGTTCCTTTAAGTCCGCCATATCGTTAGCCAGACAGAGTACCGCCATAATTTCACTGGCTACAGTAATCACGAAGTGATCCTCTCTGACAAAGCCATCAGCCTTACTGCCAAGACCCACTACCACATTACGAAGCACTCGGTCATTCATATCAAGGCAACGCTTCCAAACAATATTACGAGTATCGATCTGCAACGCATTGCCCTGCTGGATATGATTGTCAAGCATCGCTGCCAGTAAGTTATTGGCAGAAGTAATGGCATGAAAATCACCGGTAAAATGAAGATTTAAGTCCTCCATAGGCACTACCTGCGCATAACCGCCGCCTGCAGCACCACCCTTAATACCAAAGCAAGGTCCCAAAGAAGGCTCTCTTAAAGCAATAATAGATTTTTTGCCAAGCTTACCAAGTGCCTGACCAAGACCAACACTTACCGTAGTCTTGCCTTCTCCTGCCGGTGTCGGATTGATGGCAGTCACTAAAATCAGCTTGCCATCCTCCTTTTCTCCCATATTCTGTAAGTAAGAATTAGAAATTTTGGCTTTGTATTTACCATATAACTCTAAATCTCCCTCGTGAATGTCAATACGCTCAGCAACCTGAACGATTGGCTCCATTACTGCTTCCTGTGCAATCTGAATATCTGTCTTCATATCTAATATCTCTCCTCATTTGTTAAATTTCTTGTATTTATATTTCTTCTAAAAGAGCCTCAAACTGCTCTAAACTCATTAATACTTTTCTAGGCTTGGTGCCTTCTTCATCACCAACTACGCCATATTCACAAAGCTGGTCCACAATGCGGGCTGCTCTGTTAAAGCCAATTTTAAAAACCCTCTGCAGCATACCAATAGAGGCCTTATCCTTTTCTATAATAAATCGACCTGCATCGGCAAACAGTGCATCCTTATCATCACTGCGACCATTTGTACTGCTTCCTGCATTACCGGCACCGGATTTCAAATTGTTAATCTGGCTTTGAATTTCCTCCTGGTCCTCATGGTACACATTACCCAGCTGCTGATTTTTGAGGAAGTCCACCACAGCTCCTACCTCTGCATCTGATACAAAGGAACCCTGCACACGCACCGGCTTACTGTAACCCTGTGGATAAAAGAGCATATCACCCTTGCCCAAAAGCTTTTCCGCACCATTCATATCCAGTATGGTACGGGAATCCACACCACTGGATACTGCAAACGCTACACGAGACGGCATATTTGCCTTAATCAGACCGGTAATAACATCTACAGACGGCCTCTGCGTAGCAATAATTAAATGAATACCGGCTGCCCTGGCAAGCTGGGCCAGACGACAGATAGCTTCCTCTACCTCTCCGGGAGCTACCATCATCAAATCTGCCAGCTCGTCCACAATAATCACTATCTGCGGCAGCTTCTTTGGCAGATTTTCCTCTCCCTTGGTTGCCTTTTCGTCTATCTTAGCATTGTACCCCTTCATATCCCGGACATTAAACTCTGCAAACTTCTCGTAACGGCTCATCATTTCGCTGACACCCCACTGAAGCGCACCGGCTGCCTGCTTTGGATCCGTTACTACCGGAATAAGCAGATGCGGAATACCGTTATAAGAGCTAAGCTCCACCACCTTCGGGTCAATCATAATCATCTTGACCTCATCCGGATGGGCCTTATAAAGAATGCTCATAATCAAAGTATTGATGCATACCGACTTGCCGGAACCTGTGGAACCTGCTATCAGCATATGAGGCATCTTGGCAATATCCGCCACTACAATCTTGCCTGCAATATCCTTACCAACCGCAAAGGAAATCTTGGACTGGAAGCTCTGGAATTCCTGGGATTCAATTAATTCCCTAAAAGCAACGGCGCTGTTTTCTTTATTGGGCACCTCAATACCAATGGCCGACTTGCCCGGTATAGGAGCTTCAATACGAATATCCGTAGCCGCCAGATTTAACTTAATATCATCCGACAAATTAACAATGCGGGACACCTTTACGCCCTGCTCAGGCTGCAGCTCGTAACGGGTTACTGCCGGTCCCTGACTGATGTCAGTGATAGCCACATTTACACCAAAAGTATGTAAACACTCCTGCAGTCTGCGTGCCGTTTCCTCCAAATGCTTCTGACCATCACGGGCATTACTGCTTTTGCCTTTTTGCAGCAGACTGATAGGCGGAAATTGATATAACTTCGCCATATCAATAGACATCTGATTAACCGGAACCTGCTTGTCCTTGGGCTTTGCCTGTGGTCTTAAGTCTTGCTTTGATTCCACAACTCGTGGACTGTGTTCTTCTCTAACAGGTCTTAACTCTACCGGTTCTACCTCTCTGAAATCCACACCTTCAGCGGGTTCTATAAACCTTTGTTCTTCTTGCTCTATATGTACCGGAGTCCTGTATGCAGACTCTCTCTTTGGCACTTCATTGTCTCTCGACGCCCCATAAGCACTCTGCTTTCTTGCCGGCTCTGCCGCCCCAAAGCTGATACGCTCCTGTGCATGATAGCTGCTCTTTGGCCGAAGCTCATGAAGCTCATCCGTCTCCGGTAAGGAGCGGGCTACGGTCTCCCGGGACACCTGTAAAGCAGGACTTACAACCTTATCTGCCGTATCCTTTGCTGCAGCACTTTCCACTACAGTCAAAAGCTCGTCCACCGGCTCAGTCTGCACTACACGCTCTTCATCGCCAAGCTTGGAAAAAATAGAATGAAAATTAATGCCTTTAACCTTTTGGTTTCTATCAGGTAATGCCTGTCTGCCTCCACTGATACCTTCCTTACCCTGCAGCTGCTCTTCCTTTAGTTTGAGTTGCTCATAATGCTGGACCTCGCGGGTCTTTGCACGTTCTGCAGCGTACTCTCTCATACCTCTGGCATCACTTCTGGCTCTGTTTACCACAGCCCGACTGGTTTTCTGCACACCTTTCACAAAAGACCTCTCTGTAATAAACACCATGCAGATAATCCCCAGAACCAACAAAACCAGTACACTGCCCCAGAAATCAAGCAGGCTGTTCATCAGGTAAGCAACAGACCCACCTATAACACCACCACCATTAGAAAAATCAATACTGTTTTGGTATAAATCCTTTAAATTGTAGGCTGCCATATCATGAAGCCTGCCTGCTATGATCTCACAAACAGCACCAATTAAAATAAAAAGCACTGTACATGCGATCATCTTTCGCCGCGCAGCCGGATGCCCCTTATTTACCCAGCCGAAAAACGTCAGTATAAACAATAACACGGGCATAATATAAGCAGTGAGGCCAAAAAGACCAAACATAATATTTTTAAAGAATACACCGATTGGCCCTACCATGCCGAAATTACACAAAAACAAAAATACCATAAAAGCAAACAATACAATTAGCCCCACCTCATACCAAAGCTCCTGGTCCTCCCTGGTTTGCTTATGGGCAGCCGATGTTGTTTTTGAAGTTGTTGTTTTTGTAGCTTTTGATTTTGAAGTTGTACTGCGTCGTCTTGTACTATTACTTTTTGCCATAAATTCCTTCACCTTTCATATGACTGCCTTATTCAAAAAGAACATGCCATACTATTTTATTCTAGCACAAAGTGAAGTTTTTGTCATTGATATTTTAAAATTTTCCTCTACGTTCCGCTATCATCTCATGTAATTTCGCAATTGCTTCCTTGATACCGCCCACTTCATTAATAATCCCCTCGTCCACACATTGCTTCCCTACTAAAATAGTACCCACATCCTTTGTAAGTACCGCAGTTTCCATCATCAAGCTTTCCAGACGTTCTTCGGAAATATTGCAGTGAGAGCTGACAAATCCGGTAATTCGGTTTTGAATCTGTTTAAAATAGTCAAAGGTCTGACGCACTCCTATTACCATGCCATTCATGCGCACCGGATGAATGACCATAGTGCCGGTTGGTACAATAAAGGAATAATTACAGCTGACTGCAATCGGCACTCCAATAGAATGAGAGCCTCCAAGCACTAAAGAAACCGTAGGTTTACTGAGACTTGCAAGCATTTCAGCAATGGCAAGTCCGGCTTCCACATCACCACCCATGGTATTTAAAAGCACCAACACTCCTTCTATATCATCACTGTCCTCAATGGCTGCCAGTCCCGGCAGAATATGTTCATACTTTGTTGTCTTAGCATTATTCCCCAAAACATCATGTCCTTCTATTTCTCCAATAATCGTTATCAAATGAAGATTTTCTTTTTCTTTATTCTCATCCAAAAGCAACTGCCCTGACTGCTCAATACGATTGTCCTTATCCTGCTCCGTAGCATTACTACTGTTGTTGTTCTGATTTTCTTGCATATGCCCTCCTTGCGTAATAAACAAAGCAGACAAGTCCACTTTGAAAACAATAAAAGACGAGAGTTCATCTCGCCTTTTAGTATGCACAAATTATTAAATTTTATATATCAAAATCTGCGTTTTCTTCGACCTGATAGTCAAAATGCAACTTATCTTCTGACACTTCTATACCAAAATCCACCTTTGGCTTAGATACTCTTTTTGGTATCTGCATGCTCTTCGGAATAAATATCAAAGGCTCTTCTTCAGGCTTAGGTGGCACAGTCACAGCAGGCTCTTCTTCAAAGCGAACAATCGTGACCTGCGGTTCTTCCTTTTCTAAAGTCTTTTCCTTTGTAATCTCCAGCAAATCCCTGCTATCCGTAAGTTCTTCCTGATCCACCAAATGACTTCCTGCAAACTGTAAATAACGCTGTACGGAAAGCCCAAACATAACCACCAGACTCATGTAAATAAAGAAATCATGAGACATATATGTATCCAATCCCAAAAACTGCCCGCCAAGTAAAAGCACAGTACCAAACATAATCCAGGTAAATGCACCCTTCTCCTGTAACAGCCAATATATGATAATTGCTACAATAGACACAATAAATATTGGACGAGTACCAAGAGAAAATATAAAGTTCTGTATACCCTCTATATCCGGCAGCTTAAAATCAGAAAACAGATACGGATAACTTAAGAAACTACTCGCCTCCTGATAAGTCATGCCATAAAGGAAAGTCTGTGCAATCGTAAATGCCTTCTCACCAAGAGTGATACCCAGACAGGCTGCAATAGGTGTTACCAGACTTTTCTTGGTAAGATTCTTTTTGTGCTTTCTAAGGGCAAGCCCTCCTATTATCACAAAAACCAGACCGGAAATATCCAGTAAAATAGCCCACATAATGCATGCACCTATAAAAAACTCACATAAAAACGCCAAAACACCACGGCATTTACTCTGTGCATAACAGGCCATGATTAACGCAATAATACCATAAATCACAAATAGCAGCATCATTGGATTACATTGCATGCTGACTTCAATGCTGTCCGGCAAAAGCATGGCACCGGCAGCAAAAAACAAGGCTGTTACTATTCCAAAAGCTTTACGGATGGCAAAATACCAAAACACCCCTGCTACTATAAGCAATAAAAACTGCACAAATGCGCCTACTTCATATATATTGCCCAAAAAGAGACAAACTATATGTAAGAACCCTACGTATAATCTAGAGGCCGGATGGGGATTCATATAAACCACGGCATCCTGTGAGACCTGAGCGTACTGAAAAAATTCATTAACCGGAACCGTAGGCCAAACGCCTCTGAAATAATCCACAAAGCGGAATATAAATCCTCCAATCACCAAAAGTGCCAGAATGCTGCCCTCTAAAAAGGCTGCTTCTCCCCTGGAAAACCGGACAAAACACTGTGTATTCTGTGCCATTTTCAGTAAAAAGGCACAAATGGCAGCAAGTAAAATCCATACCAGCGTAGGCATAATGATATCCACAATGGACAGCTGTGCTCCATTATTTACATACTCCCAAAAAGAAAAGGCATATCCAAAGCCTGCAATTACAGTAAATATAAGCCATATTAAAAATTCCGGTATGGATAATAATCGCTTCATAGTACTCCTAAACAAAATTAAGTATCTTTTACACACAAACAGTGCTATTAATTCAGTATCTTTTCAATGTTATAACGAGGTCGTTCTTTTACTTCCATGTAAATCTTGCCGATATACATACCAACCAGTCCAATTGCAAACAGCTGAACACCGCCAAGGAACCAGATGGACAATATAGTGGAAGTCCAACCAGGCACGGTATTTCCCATGAAATGTGCTACCAATGCATAAATGGCAGCCAAAACAGCTAAAGCAATAATAACTACACCAAGACTAAGTATCAGACTGATAGGCTTCACACTAAAGGAAGTAATGCCGTTAAATGCAAGCGCAAGCATTTTTTTCAAAGGATACTTGCTTTCTCCGGCCACACGCTCCTTACGGCTATAGTAAACACTGGTAGTATTGTAGCCAATAAGAGGCATCATGCCGCGCAGGAACAAATTAGATTCTTTAAATTTGCTAAAATGCTCCAGTGCACGCTTACTCATCAGACGGAAGTCTGCATGATTGTATACTGTTTTTACGCCCATTATCTCCATGAACTTGTAAAAACCCTGAGCCGTTGCACGTTTAAAGAAGGTATCCGTACTTCTGTCGTTACGCACACCATAAACGATGTCATTACCGGCATAGTAAGCATCCACCATATCCTCAATCACAGCCACATCATCCTGTAAATCTGCATCAATGGAAATAGAAATATCACACATATCCTTTGCAACCATAAGACCTGCCGTCAGAGCATATTGATGCCCTACATTTCCTGCCAGATTTACACCTTTTACCTGAACAGGATATTTAGCATGCTCACTTTCAACGAGCTCCCAGGTACGGTCCTTACTGCCGTCATTTACAAACATCACAAAACTGTCATCGGTAATTTTGCCTTTCCCAATCAAATCAGCCAAAACACCTCTTAACGCCTCGGAACAAATCTCCAATACCTCTTCTTCCTTGTAACACGGAACTACAATCGCTAACTTGTACATATTTTTCCTTCCTGATTATGCTTTATCAATAGCCTGCGCTAAATCAGCGATAATATCTTCAACGTTCTCAATACCAACGGATAAACGGATCAAATCCGGTGCTACACCGGCTTCAACCAGCTGTTCGTCATTCATCTGACGGTGTGTGTGACTGGCCGGATGCAGTACGCAGGTTCTGGCATCAGCCACATGGGTAACAATGGCAGCAAGCTCTAAATTATCCATCATATTAGCTGCACCTGCTCTGCCGCTCTTTAAACCAAAGCTGATAACACCACAGGAACCATTTGGCATATACTTCTGTGCCAGTTCATAATACTTGTTAGACTTAAGCCCGGGATAATTTACCCATGCAACCTTTTCATGCGCCTCCAAAAACTCTGCAACCTTCTGTGCATTTTCACAATGACGCGGCATACGCAAATGCAAGGTTTCCAGTCCTACATTCAATAAAAAGGCATTCATCGGAGACTGAATAGAGCCCAAGTCTCTCATCAGCTGGCTGGTAGCCTTGGTAATGTAGGCACCCTTGCCAAATTTCTCTGTATATACAATACCGTGATAAGATTCGTCCGGCGTACAAAGTCCCGGGAACTTATCCGGATATTTGCTCCAGTCAAAATTACCGCTGTCCACGATAGCACCACCTACACACATTGCATGACCATCCATGTATTTGGTGGTAGAATGGGTCACAATATCCGCACCAAATTCAAACGGTCTGCAGTTAATCGGTGTAGCAAAAGTATTATCAATAATAAGTGGTACCTCATGGGCATGTGCCACACGGGCAAACTTCTCAATATCCAGAACAACAAGAGCCGGATTGGCAATAGTCTCTGCCACCACGCACTTGGTATTTGGCTGAAATGCTGCGTTTAACTCTTCTTCGCTGGCATCCGGGTCCACTACAGTACAAGCAATACCCATCTTTTTCATGGTACAGGTCAACAGATTGAAGGTGCCTCCATATACTGTGGAACTCATAATTAAATGGTCACCTGCTTCGCAGATATTAAATACGGCATAATAGTTGGCAGCCTGTCCTGAAGATGTAAGCATGGCAGCCACACCGCCCTCTAACTCACAGATTTTCTGTGCCACAGCATCATTGGTAGGATTCTGCAAACGGGTATAAAAATATCCGCTGTCCTCTAAATCAAACAAACGCCCCATCTGCTCAGAGGTATCATATTTAAAGGTAGTACTCTGGTAAATAGGCAATACTCTAGGCTCACCCTTGGTCGGCTTCCAGCCGGATTGTATACAAATTGTTTCACGTTTCATACTATGTACCTCTCCTTATTCATCCCAGTTGTGATATACGCTCTCTACATCGTCATCATCATCCAATAAATCCAGGGTCTTTTGTAAATTCTTGATAGCTGTTTCGTCCGTCAAGGTCACATAATTCTGAGGAATCATGGTAACCTCTGCACTTACCATTTCAATGCCCTCTGCCTTTAAAGCATCCTTTACCCCATCCAGACTGTCAGGGTCTGTCAATATTTCAAAGCTGTCCTCTTCCTCATTAAAGTCTTCCGCACCGGCATCCAGCGCAATCATCATCAAATCGTCAGCTTCCATATCGCACTCTTCCTTGTCAATAATAATCTGACCACGCTTATCAAACATAAAGGATACACAGCCCGGGGTACCGATGCTGCCCTGTCCCTTTGTAAATGCACTTCTGACATTGCCTGCTGTACGGTTTTTGTTGTCTGTTAAGGTATTTACGATAATAGCAATACCATTAGGACCATAGCCCTCATATGTAATGTATTCGTAATTTACGTTACCAAGCTCACCGCTTGCTCTCTTAATACCACGCTCTATCGTATCATTTGGCATGTTGTTAGACTTTGCTTTTTCAATAACCTTTGCAAGCTTGAAGTTGTTAGCCGGATCCGGACCGCCTTCCTTTACAGCTACTGCAATTTCTCTGCCGATAATGGTAAAAATCTTTCCTTTTGCAGCATCATTTTTTTCTTTTTTGTGCTTAATATTGGCAAATTTTGAATGTCCTGACATAGTAAATCTCCTCTTTATAATCTGTTTCTTACACCGGTTCCATGACCGTTTTTTGTACGGGCACACTCTGTGCCCGCTTATCCATCTTTTAATATATCAAATTTATGCCCTTTCGTCAACTGAATGACTGTTGACCAATGATAAACTTATTTCAAGGGCATTATTTACCTGACCCATAATATCTTCTCCCAGGTGACAAACCTTATCCTTCAGGCGCTTTTTGTCAATAGTACGCAGCTGCTCTAACAGGATAACGGAATCCTTTTCCATGTCGTACATATTCGAGGAAATGGTAATGTGCGTAGGCAGCTTTGCCTTTTCTAACTTACTGGTAATAGCCGCACATATAACAGTCGGGCTGTGCTTGTTTCCAACATCATTTTGTATAATTAAAACAGGTCTGATACCACCCTGCTCACTGCCGATTACGGGTCTTAAATCTGCATAATAAACGTCACCACGTTTCATTCTGTCGCCTTCCTTTCTATGTAAAGCTTTTTCTTTCATAGCTTAGTATGGCTCAAAATTCTTGCAGTATTCACATTTATCATCTAAAGTTTTCTGACTTTAAAACGAATAAGCTTAAAACCGGTATCTGTCAAAATAATTTTTCACTTCTGTGACAGCTCCGTTATGCATATATACACGCGGAATACGTTTGCCCAAATCACATGCCAGCTCATAATGAAGGCGTCCGCTAAGCCGGCCAAGCTCCTCTAAGGTAATCTCCTCCGGTCCATCCTTACCGATTAAGGTAACCGGATCGTCCATGCGAGCTTCCGGAATATCCGTTACATCGACCATAAACTGGTCCATACATATTCTGCCCAAAATCGGTGCTCTTCTACCGCGAATAAGTACATAACCTATTCCTGACAGACTTCTTGGATAACCATCTCCATAGCCCACAGGTATGGTGGCAATCCGCATAGGCTTCCCGGCCACAAAGGTACCTCCGTAGCTGACCGGTGTACCTGCAGGCACTTCCTTGATATAAACCACATGACTATATAAGGACAAGGCAGGTTTTAAAACTATGCTATCTCTTTTCATTTCATCAGAAGGCCACAGCCCATACAAGGCAATGCCTGCCCTGACTAAATCAAAAGAACTTTCTGGTAGCTCCAAAATCCCGGCACTGTTGGCACAATGCTTAAAAGGAATGGTAATCTTAAAAGCCTCCTCCACCTCTGCCACAAAGCGGGTAAATGTCTTAAGCTGAGCCTGTGCGCTGCTCTTATCCGCCTCATCTGCTCTGGCAAAATGAGTAAATATACCATTAAGCTTAAGTCCCTTCGTCTCTAACACCTTCTTAACAAAGGCCAGCCCTGCTTCGTCCGGACTCACTCCGATACGGCTCATACCGGTATCCACCTTAATATGCACCGGAATCGTCCTGCCGGCTTTTATAGCCGCTTCTGACAATGCCTGTAAGGAATCCTCTCTGAAAACAGTGGGCATAATATCATACTCTGTTAAAAGCGCATACTGCTCCGGAAAGGTGTATCCCAGCACCAGTATAGGCTTTTTCATGTGATGACCTCTAAGCTCCAAAGCCTCTTCTATGGTAGCAACCGCATAACCGTAAAGAGCCTCTTTCTCCTCTAAAAACTCTGCTACAGGAACAGCCCCATGACCATAGCCGTCAGTTTTAATGACCGCAAGAAAACGACTTTCCCGCCCCACTAACGCCTGCATATTTTTTAAATTTTCTTCGATATGATTTAAATTAATTTGTGCAAAAACTCTTTTAAAAATATCCATAACGCAACCTACTATTATTATATACAAAAATGAACCGTTTGGTTTCCTCAAAGAACATGAGTATGTAACAAAAAAGTGCACCAAAAGCAATGCCCCGGCGCACAAAAAAATTATATCTGCTGCTCCTTAGCCAACATGTAGGACAGCTTCATCAAACTGTCTGATAAGTGTACGTTTTCTACTTTGATGCCCTTAGGTACATTCAAATCCACATGAGCAAAATTCCAGATAGCCTTTATGCCATGCTTTAACAACTCATCCGCCACACCTACAGCACCGGTCTTTGGAATGGTAAGTACTGCAATGTCAATATGATGCTCTTTGATAAAAGCTTCCATATTCTCCATAGGCTGCACTACCATATTGCGAATCTGCTTACCGTGAAGTGCCGGATTGGCATCAAAAATACCCTTGAACAAAAAGCCTCTCTTCTCAAAATTCATGTAATTGGCAATAGCCTGCCCTAAATTACCTGCACCTATAATAATAAGATGATGTACCTCTGTAAGCCCTAAAATCTTACTGATTTCGCCATGCAGATATGCCACATTATACCCATAGCCCTGCTGTCCAAAGCCACCAAAATTATTAAAATCCTGCCTGATTTGTGAAGCCGTAACCTTCATAAGCCTGCTCAGCTCCTGTGAGGAAATGCGTTCAATTCCCTGTTCCTTTAAATCCCCTAAATACCTGAAGTATCTAGGCAGTCTGGAAACAACAGCTTGTGATATTTCTTTCTCCATTGTAAATTATCTCTCTTCCCAAAAAAATACTTTGTAGATATTTTAACAAATAATACAAGTATACGCAATAGTTTTTTTAATTTTTACAGTTCAGCCATAGCAAATGCAACGTGTAAGCCATGCTTGCATGAACTGTTGACACTCATCCTATTTTATAATAAAATAAATAAGATACATATTTTGGAGGTACACTCATGATTTTATCCTGTCAGGACATCGGGAAGAGCTTTGGCGACGTTCCTGTTTTGTCCCATGTTTCTTTTCATATAGATGACTACGAAAAAGCTGCATTGGTTGGCATCAATGGTGCCGGCAAAACTACCCTGCTTAAGGTGATTGTAGGGGAATATCCGGCAGATGAAGGACTTGTTACCTTTGGAAAGGGCACCACCTGGGGCTATCTGGCACAACATGGAGCCTTGCATACAGACCTTACTATCTATGATGAGCTTTTAAGCGTCAAGCAGAATTTAATTGATTTGGAGCAGAAAATACGTACTGCAGAGGCTCTTATGAAGTCTGCAGAGGGCTCTGCTTTAGAGGAATTAATGGAGAGCTATGCCAGACTGACGCACCAGTTTGAAGCACAAGGCGGCTATATTTATCAAAGCGAGCTGGTTGGCGTATTAAAAGGTCTGGGCTTTGAGAACGAGGACTTTCATAAGCCCGTAAACACCCTCTCCGGCGGCCAGAAAACCCGTGTGGCACTGGGTAAGCTTTTGCTTCAAAAGCCGGATTTCATTATCCTGGATGAGCCTACCAACCACTTGGACTTAAACTCCATTGCATGGTTGGAAAATTATCTTTTAAACTACAAAGGTGCGGTTCTTATAGTTTCCCACGACCGCTATTTTCTGGACCGCGTAGTAAGCAAGGTCATTGAAATAGACCAGACAAAGGCACATGTTTTTAGCGGCAATTATACTCAGTATGCCCAGAAAAAGGAGCAGCTGCGCGTGGCTCAAATGAATGCCTATTTAAATCAACAACGAGAAATCAAGCATCAACAGGAAGTGATTGAAAAGCTGCGCTCCTTTAACCGTGAAAAATCTATTAAACGAGCGGAAAGCCGCGAAAAGCTTTTGGATAAAATGGATGTGCTGGACAGACCTACGGAAGCCCGCACCGATATGAAGCTTACTCTGGAGCCTTCCATTGTCAGCGGCAATGACGTGCTGCAGGTAGAGAATATGTCCAAATCCTTTGGTTCCTTACACCTGTTCAGTGGGCTGAATTTAGATATCAAACGTGGAGAACACGTAGCCATTATCGGTGACAATGGCACAGGCAAAACTACCCTCTTAAAGATTTTGAACGGCCTGGAAAAGGCGGATACCGGCACCTTTAAGCTGGGCACCAACGTAGAAATCGGTTATTATGATCAGGAACAGCAGTTACTCCACCCGGAGAAGACACTTTTTGAAGAAATTTCAGATGCCTACCCTGATATGACCAATACCAAAATCCGTAACACACTGGCTGCCTTTCTCTTTACCGGTGATGAGGTCTTTAAGCAGATTAAAGACTTAAGCGGCGGTGAAAAGGGACGACTCAGTCTGGCCAAACTGATGCTTAGCAATGCCAACTTTATTATACTGGACGAGCCTACCAATCACTTAGACATTTCCAGCAAGGAAATTTTGGAGGATGCCATAAATCAGTATACCGGCACGGTACTTTACGTGTCCCATGACCGATACTTTATAAACCGCACAGCCACCCGCATTATAGAGCTTTGTGGCAAGGAATTCTTTAATTATATTGGGAATTATGATTATTATCTGGAGAAAAAAACAGTTCCCACTGCAGAAGTTATTATCGCAGATATTGCCCCTACAGAAAGCAAACTGGACTGGAAGGCTCAGAAGGAAGAACAGGCCAAACAGCGCAAACGTGAAAACGACCTAAAAAAATGCGAGGACCTGATTGCAGATTTAGAGGCCCAAATTGCTGCTATCGATGCCAAAATGGCGCAACCTGATATTGCCTGCAACTCTGCGGAGCTAGGTAAGCTTACCAAGGAGCAGACAATACTTCAAATAAAATTAGATGAACAAATGGAGCTTTGGGAAACCTTGGCTTGATTATTTAAGGGTGTGGTTTGACGCCACACCCTTACTGTCTGCTTTGGTAGTCTATTCTTCCCCTTTATTATTGCTATAAATTAAATCCAGACCATTGTTTTTCATATTCTGGTATGCATTAATCATATGCTGGCATGCTACCTTCTCGGCCAAATCCGGATTATTAGCCTTGATAGCCTCGAAAAGCTGCTCATGCTCCATATTGGAGGCCTCGCCTCTACGCTTGGCAGCCAGCGTCATACGCCTGATACGAATAACATATTGATGAAAATCCCTTAGTTGATGCTCTAACATCTTACTGTTGCAGGCACGATACAATACATCATGAAACTGATTGTCCAACTCTGCAAGCTGCTCGTTATTGCCCTTTGCTGCATGGAACTTGGCCAGATAAATATTTTCCTCCATCTCCTCCATCTGCTCCGGAGTAATATGCTCACAAGCCCATCTGGCAGCCAATCCCTCTAACAAAGCGCGAATTGCATAAATATCATGCACATCATCTACAGTAATACCGGTGACATAAGCACCCTTGTTAGGAATAATTTCAATCAGCCCCTCCAACTCAAGCTGACGAAAAGCCTCACGCACGGGAGTACGGCTCAC
>JAZRRW010000020.1:0-5734 GCA_045651105.1 Lachnospiraceae bacterium | reverse complement strand
GGATAAGCAATATGTTCCGGAAGATTATTATGATGTTGTTTTAAAGGAGTATGAGTAAGATAGAAAAATAATATGAATACAAAAGGCACGGAAGCCAATCACTCCCGTGCTTTCATCATAGTTATTATATTATAACCTCTTTACAAAATCCACTACTAGTGCCGCACTATGCTTAGCAGCAGCTCTTTCAAAGGTTGGGTAGTCCATTTCGGCACTGTCATCGGCTTTATCGGAAATGGCGCGAATGATAACGAACGGCAGATTGTTCAGGGTTGCGGCGTGAGCAATGGCGCAGCCTTCCATTTCGGTGCAGAAGCCGCCAAAGTCGTT
Organism: Lachnospiraceae bacterium; assembly: GCA_045651105.1. GTDB lineage: Bacteria > Bacillota > Clostridia > Lachnospirales > Lachnospiraceae > RGIG6307. Next base: position 5,404 of record JAZRRW010000020.1, on the reverse strand, counting down.
GATCAGGCGCTCCTTCACTTCCTTGGAAGAAACGAACTGATCACCGGTAACTACTCTGCCACTGCGGCAGGTAATATCCGGACAGGCAGCCTTGCAGCTTTCCATAGCCAGCGCTACCATATGACTGTCAGCAGTAAAGGCAGCCTGACTGGTGCCCGGAACCTGACCCGGAGCATAGCCAAAAATAGTTGCATCAAAGTCATGATAGATAGCATCTGTGGAGATTAAAATATCGCCAATATCCAGGTCTTCATTTAAAGAACCGGCAACGCCGGTGTTAATAACATGCGTCACTTCAAACAGATCCGCCAGAATTTGCACGCACATGCCTGCATTTACCTTGCCGATACCACATTTTACGATAACAACCTGTGCATCATTTAATGTACCTTCACAGAAGGTCATACCTGCTTTGGCAACCTCTCTTTCAAGCTGCATCTGTGCTTTCAGTGCATCTACTTCCAAATCCATTGCCCCAATAATACCAATTTTACTCATTTTTATCCTCTTTTCTTGTAAGTTATCCACAAAAACCACCGAGTTAGTCACTTATAGTGGATAAGTCAGCCTATCTTCTGAAATATTGTCCAAAACCTCTGTCAAATACTTGCAAGCCAAAAACTTCGCCATAGGCAGATTCATGTCCAGGTAATTGCCGCAGTCTTTGGCGCTGGCACCCGGCACCTCACCTTCAAAGTCAGCAATAAACTGATACATTTCCTGCATCAAAGGTACGATATCCTGACTGGACAGATCCCCTGCCAAAATCAGATAAAAGCCTGTCCTGCAGCCCATAGGGCCAAAGTAAATAACACGCTCTTTCCAATCAGCATGGTTACGTAAAAACGTTGCAGCCAGATGTTCAATGGTGTGTATCTCTGCTGTATTCATAACCGGCTCCTCATTAGGAGAGGTCATACGTAAATCAAAGGTGGTTAAAGTTTCAGCACCGACTTTGTCCCGGCGGGATACATAAATACCGGGCTGCAATTTGATATGGTCTATAGTAAAGCTTGCGATTTTTTCCATAATGGGCTCCATTTCGTGAAATAGAGAGCAGAAACATCTGCTCTCTGTATAATTAGTATGAAATAATATAGTGACAAACTAACTCTTAAGGGCGTAAACCAAGGCCGCCTTCCAGTGTTAAAGTCTCACCGGTCATAAACTTAAAGTCAGGATGTGCCAGCTGAACACATACGCGACCGATATTTGTTTCCGGATCTCCAAAGTAACCCATAGGAGGGGTGTGTACATTCTTGTCAAAGGCTTCCGGATATGCATTCTTAAACTGTTCTAACTGAGCTGTCCAAGCTAAAGGACAAATAACATTTACGTTGATACCGTCTTTGCTCCACTCGGTGGCTGCTACACGAGTCAGACCACGAATACCTTCCTTTGCAGCGGCATATGCACACTGGCCATAGTTACCGAAAAGACCTGCACCGGAAGCAAAGTTTACAACGCTGCCGTGGCTCTTTGCAAGGTAAGGATAACAAGCCTTCATGTAGAAGAAAGCAGCATACAAACCGGAATAAATTGCAAGGTCAAACTGCTCAACGGTGTGGTCAGCTAAGGTTACACCGGATGCAGAAGCCTGTGCATTATTAATAAGTACATCGATGCCGCCAAAAGCTGCTACAGCCTTCTCTACAACATCTTTTGCAATAGCTTCATTGTCAGCACCTGCAGAAATGTCTGCCTGCACAGGTAAAACCTTGATACCATAAAGGCGTTCCAGTTCTTCCTTGGCATCCTCCAGCTTTTTCAGGTTACGGCCGGTAATAACAATATTTGCACCTTCCTTTGCATATGCAATTGCAATACCATAGCCAATAGATCCGGCTCTGCCATCACTTAATACGGCACGACCTCCACCTGTAATTAATACAGTCTTGTTTGTTAAAAAACCCATAATTTCTCCTCCTTAAATGTGTTTTACTTATTAATTATAAGGGAAAATGTCATAATTTACAAGAAAAAATTTAAGAGGTTAAATCTTCTGTGGACTTAACCTCTTGCTAATCAACATTATAAAGGCTTAGCCTACGTTTTCAAAAACATCCTTGCCTAAACCACACCAAGGGCAAAGCCAGTCTTCAGGAACATCTTCCCATGCTGTACCAGGTGCAATACCATTATCAGGATCACCTACAGCCGGATCATATTCATAACCACAAGGGCAAAGTAACTTTTCCATAATCAATCTTTCCTTTCGATAAAAATTAACCAAAGTAACGAGCTAATAAACCTTCAAATGCTTTTCCGTGTCGAGCCTCATCACGAGCCATTTCATGCACAGTATCGTGAATAGCATCTAAGCCCAGCTCTTTTGCTCTCTTAGCAAGGTCAAATTTACCTGCTGTAGCACCGTTTTCAGCTTCTACACGCATCTCCAGGTTTTTCTTAGTAGAGTCAGTTACTACTTCACCTAATAATTCAGCAAACTTAGAAGCATGCTCTGCTTCTTCGTAAGCAGCCTTTTCCCAGTATAAACCGATTTCCGGATAACCTTCTCTGTGGGCAACACGTGCCATTGCAAGGTACATACCAACCTCTGTACATTCACCTTCAAAGTTTGCTCTTAAGTCCATAATAATGTCTTCTCTGGCACCCTTAGCTACGCCAACAACGTGTTCTGCAGCCCAGGTTCTTGCGCCTTCTTCGATTTTGGAAAACTTATCTGCACCAACCTTACACTGAGGGCACTGTGCCGGTGCTTCATTACCTTCGTGAACATAACCACATACATTACATACAAATTTCATAATCTAAATCTCCTTTAAAATAAAATATTAATTATTGTTTTTGGCTGTCATCTTCATGCACTCACTACAGGTGCCACGAAAATGAAGTATTTGTGTTGATATAACACCATTATAAAAATTGCTTGCATAGTTTAAAATTTGTTGGGTGTCAGGAAGAAAAATATCCTGAACACATCCACAGGTATTGCAAACAATGTGCTGGTGCGGAGAAGTATCCGCATCAAATCTGTCTACACCGTCCCCAACATTTAGACGATTTATTTCTCCAATATCAGATAGAAGGGTCAGATTACGATACACCGTGCCCAGACTGATACTTGGATATTGCTGACGTACATGCATATAAACGGTGTCAGCTGTTGGGTGGTCCTTACGACCCATTAAAAATGATTTAATACATTCTCTTTGCCGACTATATTTAAGCGTTCCAATCACCTCCTAAAAATAATAACTATTACTGTTTTTATTATACACGAAATTTTTTATTTGTCAACAGGTTTTTATAATTTTTTTATAATTATTCATTCAATTTTATTTCGTAAAATCAGTTAAATGTGTTATAGTAATATCAAGGAAGGTATTGTATTATGAAACTAAAAACAAAATTAATGGTTACCTGTCTCTCCATGATTTTAATTCCGCTTTTGTTGACCTGTCTTACATTTGTGACAGTGGGGGCCTATATGGTACAAAAGCAAATAGGATTCAGGCAGGAAATCACACAGGAAGTAGAACAAAAGGCTCAGATTGACATCAGTAAGTTTCTGGAGGAGCCTATGGAAGGCTTTGAGAGAATTATTGCTCCAACCTTTCTCAAAAACATGATATTTGCTATAGTCATTATATTAATGTTTACCGGAATTATGCTTTCTTTATGGCTGTACAAGGGGTTGATATCTCCTATTAATGAATTGAATGTGGCCATGAAGCATATTAAAAACGGTGATTTTGAATATCGTCTGGAGGTCGTGGAGACGGGAGGCGAGATTAGCGACCTATATCGTAATTACGAGGATATGCGCCTTCGTTTGAAGGAAAATGCTGAGGAGAAAATTCAGCGTGAAAGGCAGAACAGAGAGCTTATCAGTAATATTTCCCATGATTTAAAGACACCGATTACTGCTATTAAGGGTTATTCAGAGGGTATTATAGATGGTATCGCAGATACACCGGAAAAGATTGACCGTTATGTGAAGACGATTTATAATAAAGCCAATGACATGGACAAGCTGATAAACGAGCTGACGGTATATTCAGGCATTGATAATAATCGTATTCCATATCATTTTCATAAAATTCTGGTAGGAGAGTATTTTAGGGACTGTATCGAGGAAATCGGTCTTGATTTGGAAAGCCGGAATTTTAAGCTGGATTATGTAAATCTGGTTTCGCCGGATACCATGATTATTGCAGACCCGGAGCAGTTAAAGCGAGTTATTAACAATATTATCAGTAACAGCGTCAAGTACATGGATAAGCCAAAGGGAGAGATTAATATTCGTATATTGGATGAGGTGGATTCTATTCGGGTTGAGATTGAGGATAATGGCAAAGGTATTTCCCAAAAAGATTTGCAAAATATTTTTGACAGGTTTTACCGCACGGATGCTTCCAGGAACTCAGGTACCGGCGGCAGTGGCATAGGCCTTTCTATTGTTAAAAAGATTATTCAGGACCATGGGGGATATATATGGGCCACTTCCAAAGAAGGGGAAGGCACCTGCATGCATTTTGTTATTCGTAAGTATATCGTAAATGAGCAAGAAATCTAGGAGGATTAGATATGAGTAAAATATTAATTATTGAAGATGAAATTGAAATCGCTGATTTAGAGAAGGATTATCTGGAGTTGAGCGGATTTGAGGTTGCCATTGCAAATGATGGCAATAAGGGTCTTGCAATGGCGCTGACGGAGGAGTATGACTTGATTATTTTAGACTTGATGCTCCCTGGTATGGATGGCTTTGATGTGTGCAAGATGATTCGTGAAAAAAAGAATATTCCTATTATTATGGTTTCTGCGAAAAAGGACGATATAGACAAAATCCGCGGACTGGGACTGGGAGCTGACGATTACATGACCAAGCCTTTCAGTCCTAGCGAGCTGGTTGCCCGTGTAAAAGCTCACATGGCTCGTTATGATAGATTAGTAGGCAGCCAGACCAAGGTAAATGACGTTATTGAAATCCGTGGCATTCGCATCGACAAAACCGCTAGACGGGTATATGTAGATGATGTGGAAAAGGCGTTTACCACTAAGGAATTTGATTTATTAACCTTCCTTGCGGAAAATCCAAACCATGTGTTCACTAAGGAAGAGCTTTTCCGTGAAATCTGGGATATGGAATCTGTAGGTGATATTGCTACTGTTACCGTTCATATCAAGAAAATACGCGAGAAGATCGAGTACGATACGGCGAAGCCTCAATATATAGAAACCATTTGGGGAGTAGGATATCGCTTTAAAATTTAATTCGAGAGCTAAAGGACAGGTAATAAGTTTGAAACAAAGAGGTTATGGTTAGGAAATAAATATATGCATGATAAATAAACCATCCAAGGGTGGCTTTAAAAACTGAATATAGACACAACACCTAATCAGGAAGCAGGAATAGCATCGTCTTTAATAGTATATC
>JAZRRW010000019.1:0-14244 GCA_045651105.1 Lachnospiraceae bacterium | reverse complement strand
TTGGAGCAGGGGGATAGTTTTGAAAAGGATTTTAACATGGAGTGCTGGGTGCCGGTTTTCAATGGTGAAATTCCTTTAAAAGCTCATGTACACAGAGTGGATGATATTTTTACAGCTATCAGAATTGCAAAGGAATTTAGTTTGTCTATGACACTGGACCATTGCAGTGAGGGTCATTTGGTTGCTGAGGAACTGGCAGAGGAGGGATATGCTGCCATAGTAGGGCCGGATTTTGCCAGTCGCAGTAAGATTGAGGTACAGAACGTGGCATTTAAAACTGCCGGTATCTTACACAGGGCAGGTGTACAGGTGGCCATTACCACGGATCATCCGGTGTCTCTTATTCAATCATTGCCTTTATGTGCAGGGCTTGCAGTAAAAGCAGGCTTGCCATTTATGGAAGGACTTCGTGCCATAACCATAGAAGCGGCCCGAATTGCAGGTGTAGCAGACCGTGTGGGTAGTCTGGAAGCAGGAAAAGATGCAGATATTTGCATTTTTCATGCAAATCCTATGGAAATTATGAGCAAAACACTATATACTATAATAGGTGGGAAAGTGGTTTATTCCCATCAAGAGAAAAAACAGGCCGAGTAAAGGCCCTGGAGGTAGAAATATGAAGATTGTTGTACTGGCAGGAGGAATCAGCACAGAGAGAGACGTGTCATTGTCCTCAGGAACAGGTATATATAAGGCACTAAAGGAGAAGGGCCATCAGGCCATTTTAGTAGATGTATTTTTGGGATATCAGGGGGATATGTCCCAGGATGTTTTTGCACTGGATAAGGACTGGGCTGTAGATATGAAGGGAGTTTCTGCCGAAAGAACGGATATTTCTCAGATTTTGGCTATGAGACCGGACTACAAAAAGAGCTTTTTTGGACCCAATGTAATTACCCTTTGTCAGCAGGCAGATGTGGTATTTATGGCGTTGCACGGAGCTGAAGGGGAGAATGGCAAGATTCAGGCATGCTTTGATTTAATGGGCATCCGTTATACCGGCACCACTCATATCAGCAGCGCTATTGCCATGGATAAGGCTATTGCAAAGGAGCTTTTTAGACAGAATGGTATTCCGACGCCGGAGGGCATCCATCTGAAAAAGAGCGAGCAGGACTCTATGTGTGTGCCGTTCCCATTGGTAGTGAAGTGCTGCAACGGAGGTTCCAGTGTAGGTACTGTTATTGTGGAAAAGGCGGAGGATTACGAGGCTGCCAAGGCAGAGGCATTTCGTTATGATAACGAAATTATTATCGAGCAATATATTAAAGGCAGAGAGTTTAGTGTGGGTGTCATTGATGGTAAGGCATTGCCTGTTATTGAGATTGCACCGGTATCAGGCTTTTATGATTACAAAAACAAATACCAGGCAGGCTCTACAGTGGAGACCTGTCCTGCAGAGCTTGAGGCAGATCTGACTGCACGGATGCAGGGCTATGCAGAGGCAGTGTTTAAGGCACTTCGTCTGAAAAATTATGCCCGCATGGATTTTATGCTGGCTGCAAATGGAGACATGTATTGTCTGGAGGCAAATACCCTTCCGGGTATGACGCCGACTTCTCTTTTGCCACAGGAGGCACAGGCAATTGGTGTGTCTTATGGTGAGCTTTGTGAGTGGTTAATTGAGATTTCTTTGAGAGAAGCATAATAGCAAGTCTTTTAGGGAGAAGAGGAGTACATATATGCGAAATATGACTTTGGCAAATATCGCGGCCTGCCTGCAGAGCCCCCTTTTAAACGGGGCAGGGCAGGAGGCTTTTGAAATAACAGGAGCAGTGTTGGATTCCCGTAAGGTAGAGCCGGGCTTTGCTTTCTTTGCAACCAGAGGAGAGCGCGTGGATGGACATAGCTTTATTCCGGGGGTGGTGGAAAAGGGTGCTGCACTGGTTATTTGTGAAGAGAGGCCCACGGTAGAGGCACCGTACATTCTCGTAAAGGATACCTTTCAGGCTTTAAAACAGGTGGCTGCCTTTTACAGAGAGCAGCTGACTATTCCGGTGATTGGCATTACCGGCAGTGTGGGCAAAACCAGTACCAAGGAAATGATTGCTGCAGGGCTTAGTACCAGATTTCATGTATTAAAGACGCAGGGCAATTTTAATAACGAGGTAGGTCTGCCGCTGACGATTTTGAATATTCGCGAGGAACATCAGGCGGCAGTGGTGGAGATGGGTATTAATCATTTTGGCGAAATGAAGAGATTGAGCTGGATTGCCAAACCTGACATTTGTGTCATAACTAATATAGGGCAGTGCCATTTGGAAAATTTAATTGACCGAGATGGTGTTTTACGAGCAAAATCAGAGATTTTTGAGTCTATGTCTCAGGATGGCTTTGTGGTGTTAAATGGGGATGATGATAAGCTGGCAACCATAAAGGAAGTACATGGCAGAAAGCCGCTCTTTTTTGGCATGGGGCCGGAGGGGCTTGTTTGTAAGGATGCCTTTGCGGTGGAGATCCAGAGCAAGGGCTTATTTGGAAGTGATTTTCAGATGCAGCTTTTGGGTGATGATTTAGATGTGAGCGTTCCATTGCCGGGCAGACATATGGTGATGAATGCCATGGCAGCAGCCTGTGTGGGGCGCATTCTGGGTATGACTGACGAAGAGGTTTTGGCAGGTATTGCTTCTGTGCAGGCTACAGGCGGCCGCAGTAATATTGTGAAGCTGGAACACATGACTATAATAGATGATTGTTACAATGCCAATCCGGTTTCTATGAAGAGTGCTATTGATTTGTTGATGATGGCACAGGGAACGAAAGTGGTTATTCTGGGGGATATGTTTGAATTAGGCCGGGAAGCTCTTGACATGCATAGGGAAATCGGTTATTATGCAGCCATGGCTCCGGTAGACAGAATTATTTGCATCGGCAGCATGGCAAAGGAAATATGCGAGGGTGCCATGAAGTTGTGTGCCATGCCGGAATATTATCCTGATAAGGCGGCATTCTTTGCAGACCACAAGCAGTCAGACTTTGGGGGAAGCACTGTACTGGTGAAGGCATCCAATGGTATGCAGTTCAAAGAAATTGTGGAATGGCTGAAGGAATAAACAGAATTTGAGGTGACGACTTGAGATTTTGGAATCATAAACTAAAGGAAAAATTTAAAGAAGCATTGACGGCAGTGCTTCCAATTATCGCTATCGTATTGGTGCTCAGTTTTACTATAGCACCCATTACACCAAGTATTTTACTTTGCTTTCTGATGGGAGCATTACTGGTTATGGCAGGCATGATGTTTTTTACGCTGGGTGCGGAAATGTCCATGACACCTATGGGTGAAAAGGTTGGTGCCAAGATGACGCAGTCCAAAAAAGTTTGGCTGGTCATTGTACTGTCTTTTGTATTGGGTATGATTATAACTATATCAGAGCCGGACTTACAGGTTTTGGCAAGTCAGGTTCCATCTGTACCGAACATGACGCTTATTCTGGCAGTTGCAGTTGGTGTAGGAGTATTCCTGGTCATTGCCATGCTGCGTATGCTGTTCGGAATAGCATTAAGAAACCTTTTGGTATTCTTTTATATTATTGTATTTGCACTTGTGTTCTTTGTACCATCAGATTTCAGGGCAGTGGCCTTTGACTCCGGTGGCGTTACCACCGGACCTATGACGGTACCGTTTATTATGGCACTTGGTGTTGGTATTTCTGCCATCCGAAACGATAAGCATGCTGCAGACGATAGTTTCGGTCTGGTATCCTTGTGCTCTATAGGACCGATTTTGGCAGTGCTGATATTGGGCATGATTTACAGGCCTACAGAGAGTAATTATAGTGTGTCACAAATACCTCAGGTTGAGGATTCTGTGGAGCTGTGGGAAATGTTTGCCCACGGTATTCCGGAATATATGCAGGAGATTGCAGTTTCACTGTTACCAATTGTTTTGTTCTTTGGACTGTTTCAGATTTTTGCACTGCACTTATCCAATAGAAGTCTTGCAAAAATTCTGGTAGGTCTGGTGTATACATATATTGGTCTGGTGTTGTTTTTAACAGGAGCAAATGTAGGCTTTATGCCTGCGGGCAGCTACCTGGGCAAAGTGTTGGCAGCAAATGAATTTAAATTTTTATTAATACCGCTGGGAGCACTTATCGGTTACTTTATTGTAAAAGCGGAGCCTGCTGTTTATGTCCTTAACAGTCAGGTAGAGGAGATTACAGATGGTGCCATATCTGCAGGTGCAATGGGTATCAGCTTATCTGTAGGTGTTGCAGTATCCGTAGCATTAGCCATGATCAGGGTGTTGACCGGACTTCCAGTGTTATATTTTCTGATTCCGGGTTATATAATTGCCATTGTATTATCTTTCTTTGTGCCAAAGATATTCAGTGCCATTGCCTTCGACTCCGGTGGTGTGGCATCCGGTCCAATGACAGCCACTTTCCTGCTGCCGCTGGCACAGGGTGCATGTATAGCAGTGGGCGGTAATCTGGTTGCAGATTCCTTTGGTGTAGTAGCAATGGTAGCCATGACACCGTTAATTACGATTCAGATGTTGGGCTTGGTATACCAGCTCAAGCAGCGTTTTGGCAAGAAGTCAGAAGTGGAATATGCTTTTGCTGCACTGGATGAAGATGCAATTATCGAACTGTAGTGAGGGTGACTAAATGAGTGAGTTATATATGATGGTGACGATTACCAATCGTAATCTGACCAGGAAATTTACAAATTTTTATAAGGAAAATGGAGTGGATATCTCCGTAACCACTGTGGGGCGTGGCACAGCTGCCAGCGAAATTCTGGACTATTTTGGTCTGGAAGGAGCGGAGAAAAGTGTACTGTTTCATGTGGTAACAGGTGAGACGTGGAAAGCACTTAAGGTAGGTCTTCAGCGGAAGCTTCAGATTGATGTGCCGGGAATTGGTATTGCCTTTGTAGTACCATTAAGCAGTATCGGGGGAAAAAAGGCATTAAACTATTTGACCAGTGGACAGAATTTTGTTAAGGGAGAGGAATCAGCATTGAAGGATACAAGATATGAATTATTAGTAGTTATAGCAAATCAGGGATATACGGAACTGATTATGGATGCAGCAAGATCCGTACATGCTGCAGGTGGAACTGTTATCCATGCCAAAGGTACAGGAACGGAAAAAGCCGAGAAATTCCTTGGTGTCACCCTGGTGCCTGAAAAAGAGATGGTATTTATCGTGGTACGTAAAAATCAAAAGAATGACATCATGCGAGCCATTATGGACCAGGCAGGCCTGGAGTCCAAGGCACGCTCCATCGTATTCTCTCTGCCGGTTACAGATACTGCCGGTATGAGATTGATGGAAGAAATTGAAGTGGAAGAATAAGAGCATAGTAAAGTAAAAAGGTCTCCTACGGTATGAATTCTCATAGGAGACCTGAATTATTCAAGTGGTTTTATTTTAAATCTGCTCTAAAAATTCCTCCATTCCATCCGCTCTGGCGGCAAGCTTGCTCCAGCACTTTAAGGTATCTTCATCTATGTCCTGTAAACGGGCATGAAATTCCTCCGGGATTGGTCCTAAATCGGCTAGAAAATCAAGAAGCACCTTGGTTCGACCAGCTGCTTCACCTTTAACAAAGCCCGACTGCTCACCCTTGGTAAAGCCCGACTGCTCACCCTTAACAAAACCGGACTGTTCACCTTCGTCAAAAGCCTTAGTAGCCGCTTCTGCAGCATAGGCATCCATTAATTCACCAATTGTCATAAAATCACCCTGCACCTCTGCTGAATGCTTTACGCTGCTTACATAGTTGTGAAGCTGCGCAATATCGTCGTTTGTTACATTTTCTATTCTACTACTATTTAAGTATGTAAGCAACTCTTTTTTTGCTTTTGTGGCATTTAAAGTTCCTTTGGCATTAAAATATATAAACTTCAGACCGTCTATATACTCTAATTCAGGAAATTCCTTGCAGGTGTTCTCAAAGGTGTAAACCATGCTGTCTTTACCAAAAGGGTCATAGTTGGTAATAGTAACCATATATAGGTCCGGCAGCTTGTTCCAGTTCTTTTCCCCGGACTTCAGACCTTTACTGTCCTTTTTAGCTTGATAGAAGCGGTTGCGTCTGGGCAGGTTGTCCTGGTAGAGCTGGGGCTCTATGCTGTAAAGGCGGCAGTCTGCCTCTGTTTCCTTGTCATCCAGATATTCCGTAATCTCCACATCCAGCTGGATGCCTCTTAAATCCGGGGTGTTGCCGGGGATAAAGGATTGGGCACGGACAATAATTCTGCCGATTTCAATATCCAAAAGTATGGAAATAATCAGCCGGAAAAATGGCTCGCAAACATCCGGGTCATTGGCAATTGCATTCATAAGAAAGTTGCTTAGAACATTTAAGTTCTCTAATTTGGGTTTTTCTACCATAAAAATACCTCACTATGCTATATTTTAGAGGCTGTCCAAGACTCCCTCTATTACGTATAGGCATTAGCAAGGCATTTTGTCACAAAATATTTTTAATGTATTAAATAAAATACAATTTTCGCCTATTTCTTAATAATACATTTCTTTATTCTTTTGATAAGTCTCCATAATCACATTCTGTACATAGGTGTTGATATGTCTTTTTTCTTCTTTATCAAGGGTATTCATGTCAAGTGGGGCACCGTATTCAATGACTACGCGGGTCTTTTTTACGCGTGGCAGGTGATCCTCAAATATCGCAGACATATTTACCATGGTGACCGGGATAATTGGACAGCCACTTTTTTCGGCAATCTTGAAGCTGCCGCCCTTAAATTCCAAAAAGGATCCAGGCACTTTGTTGCGTGTGCCCTCCGGAAAAATAAAAATAGAGACACCGGATTTTACTTTTTCGATAGCGGCAAGAATGGTTTTCAGACCTTCCTTTACGTTGTCCCTATCCAAAAACAGGCAGTGTACCCGGTTCATCCAGAGATTTAAAATTGGAAACTTCTTCAGGCTTTTTTTGGCCACAAAGCCGGTCAAAGCAGGAACTCTGGTGTACGTGATTATAATATCAAAAAAACTGGTGTGATTGCCTACATATAAAACAGGTTGATTTTGGGGAATGTTTTCTTCGCCCAAAACAATGAGCTCGGTTCCGGCAAAAAAGACAACAATTTTGAGTGCCCATTGAACCATAGCAAGGCTTATGCGGTCAATTTGTGTCGGACAGCGCTTGTACAAAAGCTTAAATATCAGTAAAACCGGCAGGGTACATATTAAGAATAAAAAAATAAAAGTGACAATAATAATAGTTCTTAGCATAAAAATAACCCTTTTCTGTTGATATATAATAATACAGTATAGCTTGTTTTTCGGAGAAAATCAACTAAAAACAGTGTTGTAAGTCATAAGATAATAAAGCCAAAACATATATTTTAACAAGGTTGCATGAAGTAGGATATTTATGAGAAAATTCGTTTGCTTAGTTTTAACACTTATGATGGTATTGGGGCTTGTGGGCTGTGACATGGGTATTAAAATAGGAGACGCCAATCAGGGCGCCGGTGATAAGGTGCGTGACTTGGAGTATACAATACTGAGTGAGGAGCGTATGCCGAAGGAATTGGTTTTGCTTTTGGAGGAGCGTCAGGAGGAGCCTTTTGAAATGACTTACAGTGATAAGGAGTATTTATATATTTGTATAGGCTATGGAAGGCAGGAATATAGCGGGCACAGCATAGTAGTAAATGGTTTGTTTTTGGGCGAGAATGGTATTCTGGTAGATACCTCTTTAATAGGACCAGAAGCGGGCAAAGAGAAAATTAATACGGTGCAGTTCCCGATTATTGTATTAAAGACTGAATTGATTGAGGATGTGCCACTATTTGCAAAGTAATTTTTGTAAATTCCAACTGTACATTTACTGCTGATAATGTTAAGATAAAGAGGAGATACTTATATACAAAAAGCGAGGAATGTTATGTTGCTCATAAAAAACATTTTAATTGCAGAGCCTAAAAGCATGACGGAGACTTTGGGCGATATATTGATAAAGGATGGCAAAATTGCCAAGCTGGCCGCTGCGGGCCAAATTGAGGCCGGTGCAGACATGCAGATAATTGATGGTACCGGGCTGGTGGCAGGGCCGGGACTGATTGATGTACATGTGCACTTCAGGGATCCCGGACTGACTTATAAAGAGGATATTTATACCGGTGCCAAGGCGGCAGCAGCGGGAGGTTTTACTACCGTTGTAATGATGGCGAATACCAAGCCTGCTATTGACAGTGTAGAGACACTTACCTATGTATTGGAAAAAGGACGTGAAACCGGCATTCATGTGGAAAGCTGCGCCACGGTTACGGTAGGTATGCAGGGCAAGGAAATGGTAGATATGGAGGCTTTGAAGGCAGCCGGTGCCATTGGCTTTACAGATGATGGTGTGCCGATTTTGGAGAAAACTCTTGCCCGCCGGGCTATGGAGGAGACAGCAAGGCTGAATGTACCGATTAGTTTTCATGAGGAGCATCCGATGTTTATTTCCAGTAATGGCATAAATCGTGGCAAGGCCTCTCTGCATTTCAATATTGGGGGTAGTGACAGACAGGCGGAGATCTGCATGGTGGAGCGTGATGTGGAGCTTGCCCTTGAAACGAGAGCATCCATGAATGTGCAGCATATCAGTACCGCTGAGGCTGTTGATTTGGTACGTAAGGGTAAGGCGCAGGGTGGTGCTATCTGGGCTGAGGCTACGCCACATCACATTGCCCTTACGGAGGAGGCTGCTATCAAGCATGGTACCTTTGCCAAGATGAACCCGCCTCTCCGTACAGAGTCCGATAGACTTGCTATTATTCAGGGGCTGGTAGATGGTACCATTGATTTAATTGCTACGGACCATGCCCCACATAGTGTGGAAGAGAAGGCAAAGGCTATTACAGATGCACCTAGCGGCATTATCGGCCTGGAGACTTCACTTGCCTTATGTGTGACGCATTTGGTTGAGCCGGGATATATGAGTCATGCACAGCTTATGGAAAAGATGTCTTATAATCCGGCAAGGCTGTATCATTTGGAGGAGCAGTGTGGTCATATCAGCGTAGGTGCAGATGCGGATTTGGTGCTTTATGATCCGAAGGCTGTCTGGACAGTAGGAGAGACCTTTGCTTCCAAGGCAGTAAATACACCTTTTGTGGGCGAGACACTGACAGGGCAGGTACGTTATACCATTTGCGGCGGCAAGGTCGTGTATAAGCGATAAAGACGGTAATAAAACTCTGCGAAAAGCAGAGTATACATATTAGACAAACGAAAAGAGGAACAGATTATGGCTCAGAAAAAGAAAATTACGGCGAAGGTGTTGTCTCAAGTATGTATCGCCACGGACATTTATGATATGTGGATCGAGACAGAGCTGGCAAAGGGTGCCAAGGCCGGACAGTTTATTTGTATTTATACAAAGGAAAGAAGCACCCTGCTTCCAAGACCAATCAGCATTTGTGAGGTGAATGCAGAGCGCATGGCACTTCGTGTGGTGTATCGTGTAGTTGGTGCAGGTACTACGGAGTTTAGCGGCTATACATCAGGTGATTGTATTGAAATTTTGGGCACCCTGGGAAATGGCTTTCCCGTGGAAGCCGGCAGAGACAAGACGGTAGTACTGTTTGGTGGCGGAATTGGTATTCCACCGATGCTTCAGACTGCCAAAGAAATCTGTGGAGAGGTGCATGCATTTTTGGGCTATCGCAATGACCAGCTTTTTCTGGCAGAGGAATTTAAGCAGTATGTCGCATTACATGTGGCTACGGAGGACGGCAGCGTAGGTACCAAAGGCAATGTTTTGGATGCGTTGAAGGCCAGTGGTATGAAACCGGATGTAATTATGGCCTGCGGACCGATGCCTATGCTTCGTGCCATAAAGAAATGTGCAGAGGAACTGGATATACCTGCATATATTTCTTTGGAGGAGCATATGGCTTGTGGCGTTGGCGCATGCCTGGGCTGTGTGTGTAAAACAAAGGAAAAAGATCATCATTCCCATGTACACAATGCCCGCATTTGCACAGATGGTCCTGTTTTCGAGGCAAAGGAGGTTGAAATTTGATGAATACAAAAGTTACAATTGCCGGTGTGGAATTTAAAAATCCTGTTATGACAGCCTC
Source organism: Lachnospiraceae bacterium (assembly GCA_045651105.1). Classification (GTDB taxonomy): domain Bacteria; phylum Bacillota; class Clostridia; order Lachnospirales; family Lachnospiraceae; genus RGIG6307. Next base: position 4,190 of record JAZRRW010000019.1, on the reverse strand, counting down.
CGGAACCTTTGGCTCCGGTATGGAATATGGCGAATTTGTTGATTTAAATCGTCTCGGTGCAGTAGTGACCAAGGGTGTGGCAAATGTGCCTTGGCCGGGTAATCCTACTCCTCGTGTAGCAGAGACTTACGGTGGTATGTTGAATGCAATCGGGTTACAGAATCCGGGCATTGACGTGTTTATTGAGAGGGACATTCCTTTCTTGAAGCAGTATGACACAAAGATAATTGTGAATGTATGTGGAAAAACAGTAGAGGATTACTGCGAGGTCGTGGAAAAACTGGGCGACCAGCCGGTGGACATGCTGGAAATCAATGTATCCTGTCCAAATGTAAAGGAAGGTGCTATTGCTTTTGGCCAGAAGGCAGATGCTTTATTCAATATTACCAAGGAAATTAAAAAATATGCAAAGCAGCCGGTTATTATGAAGCTGAGCCCAAATGTAACAGATATTACAGAGATGGCAAAGGCGGCAGAGGCAGCAGGTGCTGATGCAGTTTCTCTTATCAATACTTTGACAGGAATGAAGATTGATGTGCATCGTCGTCAGTTTGCGATTGCCAATAAGACGGGCGGTTTGTCAGGTCCTGCTATTAAGCCGGTAGCGGTACGTATGGTATATCAGGTGGCTAATGCGATTAAGATTCCTATTATCGGCATGGGGGGCATTGCTAATGCAGAGGATGCGTTGGAATTTATTCTTGCAGGTGCTACTGCAGTAAGTATAGGTGCCATGAATTTTGTAAATCCATACACTACTGTAGAAACCATTGATGGTATTGAGTCTTATATGAAGCGTTATGGTATTCAGGATATCAATACGCTGATTGGTGCGGTGAAATAAATTTGTCGAACGAAATTGTAGTTTGGGTGTGCAGTTTTGACATTTTTTTCTGATGGTTGGTGTTATATTCTCCTTAAAAAAAGGAGGCGGGACTATGGAAGTACCAAAACACACAACACAAGTAGGCACGATTGCTGCTAATAAAAAACTATATATAGAGGATTATTGCATTTCTTATATGAAGCAGCTTGGTGAAGAGTATCCTGAGGATAGAAAGCAGATTGCATTATTTGGTATCGTACAAAGGGAAAAAAGTATCGAATATGCTTTTGCTTATGGTGCAGCAATGCTGGGTAAAGGCAGGGGGCGTACGGATTCTCTTACCAATAGTCAAAAAGAGGAGGCTGAAAGCTTTCGTGAGGAATTTTTTCCGGAATATCAGCTTTTGGGTGTCGTTATCGGAACTGACAGTGTAAACGAAACTGTTTACTGGCTTGGGAACGGCAACAAGTCTATACCACTGGATGGCTATTACATATTTTATGATAAAAACGAAGCTATGCTTAATTTTATGATGCATAATCAAAAAGAAGAACGAGATGTTGATTTGGATCCCGTTATTATCAAAAAGGCTGATATGGACAGAGAAAAACGGGAAAAGAAAGAAAAAGAAGAGGCGGCTCGTCAGGAAGCAGCACAACAGAGAAGCGGTATATATCGCAAAAAAATACAAAGTGCAGAACAGGCAGTTCGTGTAGAAAAACACAGGAAAAGAAGTCCGTTTCCTGTTGCGGCTTGTCTGTTGGTGGTGGCCATTACCGGAATTTACGGTGTAAAAACCTACTATCCGGAGGTGGGCATGGAACAGGTAAAGTCCTACTTTTCGGAGCTTCGTGCCAAAGCATCTATTTTTACCAACAGTTATCTGGATGGTGATGAGGTAACAGAAGGCTTATTCGTACAGACTGAAACTACAGAAACTGTGGCAACCGATGAAGTGGCAGCAACAGAGGGCCAGGACATCCTTGTTGTTTCCGGTGAGGTACAGTCACCGGCAGAACTGGATGTGATTGTAATACCGGAGCCGGATAAGGTGGAGCCAAATCAGGGGCAGCAAGAGAATGCATCTACGGAAAATGTACAGCAGGAGACAAATCAGGCAGAAACAGCTGTTCAGGAAACAGTCTCCCAGGAAGGTTCACAGCAAGAGAGTGTGCCGGCGGTGCAGGAAAGACCGGAGAAATATCTGATAAAGAAAGGCGACAATCTTCTGCGTATTTTACGTACTTATTATGGGGATGAAAGCAAATTGTTGGAAATTTGTAATATAAACGGGATAGTGGATCCGAATAACATACAGGTTGGACAAACAATTTTACTTCCTTGATAAAATGTGTTACTATATAAATAAATATAAAGAGGACAAGTGTTTTACGGCATAGCCCTTTGATACTTGTCCCCTTTATAGTGGCAAAGAAGGAATATATATGAAAGATACAACTACGGAACGAAGAGGCTTATACATAAAAATTGCAGTGGGAATTATTTGTGCGTTGTTTTTGATAGGACTTGTTATGGTTCAATATATAAATCGTACATTTCACACATATCGTATTGTTCGAGAGACGCAGCTTACCTATGGCAAAGATAATTGGACGGCCAAGCTGGGTGACAATCTTCTTTTGTACAATAAGGACGGCATGAGATGCATGGATAACAAGGGGAAAATGATATGGGATGTGACCTACCAGATACAGGATCCTTGCGTGGCGATAGATGGAAGCGTGGTTGCTGTGGGAGGTTATGGAGAGCATCTGATTTATGTCATGGACGAGACCGGACGCATTGGTGAAATCGATACCAATCTGCCTATCCGCAATTTATGTGTGGCAGAAGAGGGATATATTGGAGTTGTTCTTGATGATAATAACGTTTACTGGATATATACATATGATGTCAAGGGGAATGAAATTACCAGAGCAAGAACCACTATGGAGCAAAGTGGTTATCCTCTGTCCATCAGTCTTTCACCGAATGGAAAGTTATTAGGGGTATCCTATTTGTATCTGGATGCCGGAACAGTGGAGAGTAACGTTGCTTTTTACAATCAGGGCGAGGTTGGTCAAAACTATGCAGGACAGTATATGAGTGGTTTTATTTATCCGGAAATAGTTCCTGAGCTTCACTACATGAATAATAGTCTTGCTGCGGGTATTTCCAATGGACGATTAATGTTTTATGAAGGAAGCGAAAAACCACAGGTTTTGAAGGAAATTTTGCTGAATGATACGGTGCAGGCAATATTCTGGGGGGATAAAAACGTAATACTGGTGTATGATGGAACTGCAGAGCAAGGAAGATATTTTATGCAGATTTATGACCTGCAAGGCACTTTGGTTTTGGAAAAAGGCTTTGATATGGAGTATACAGATATTGTATCACAGAATGAAATTGTTACTATATACAACAGTGAAGAAATGCTTGTGTTCACATTAGATGGCAAGGAGCGTTTTAAAGGAAGTCTGGGCGGCAGTATTCATACCGTAGTTACCACATCAAAGAAATATAGATATTTGGTACTTTTCGAAGAAATGTATAAAGTAATAGAATTGGAGTAAAATTATGAATGTACTATTGATTGTTTTGATAATTGTTTTATTATGGCGCGTAGCTGCCGGTATGAAAAAGGGCATAGTACGAGAAACGCTTGCTTTAATCAATGTGCTTTTTGTTGCGTTAGTGATCGGCCTGGTGTGTATGATTACGGAGGCATATCATGCAGCTAATTACATGGGTATTGTAGTAAATATACTGCTTATTGTTGCGTTGAGTATTATTTACAGCGTAGTAAAGCTGGTATTCTTTCCGGCGAAGGTTATTACCAAGCTTCCGGTGCTTAGCAGCGCGGACAAATTGCTTGGGCTGGTTTTTGGTGCTGCAGAGGCATTAATTGCTTTTTGGGCACTGTGCTGCGTGCTTATGTACATGGATTTTGGTGTTTTAAAGGAACAATTACTCATAATGATTGGAGAAAGCCAAATTTTAACCTCGTTATATCAATATAATGTACTGGGGATTTTGTTTGAAATGATAAAGGCTAAAATAATGATTTAAAAAAATAAAAAAATTAAAAAAAGTTGTTGACACAGCAAAAAACTTGTGATATATTAAGCAAGTTGCCGCTGATGAGCGACGACGAAATAATGATGAAAAGCATTCGCAAGAAAAGCAAGCTCGCAAGAAAACTTATTCCCTGTTTTGTGTTGCAAAATAGTTCTTTGCACAAGAGACTTTTTTAGCAAGCGAGCTTGCCAAAAAGTTCTTGCACAAACAACTGCTTTTCTCGTACCTTGACAAATAAACAGCAATGCAACCCTGAAAGATTCCTAATAAACAGGATACAAGG
>JAZRRW010000018.1:0-6543 GCA_045651105.1 Lachnospiraceae bacterium | reverse complement strand
CCTTGCTTCGCTAAGGACCGGCGCCTTTCAATGCCCCATAAATAAAATCGTAAAGCCTCCCTTCAACACAATACTATGACGGCGGCATACCACATAAAAAGTTCAACTATAATGAGTAAGGTTCCATTTGCAAAAAAAAGCTTACCAGATTGTGTGTAGCAGTGTCTGTGGTAGTATTTTTACTGGGGTAGTCAGTCTAATTTTATTAAGCGGTTTGTATGTTCTGCGGCCATGTAGTACTACAGAAAAGGTAGGTATCACTCGCTCGTTTATGGGGTCATTGAAAGGCGCCGGTCCTTAGCGAGACGAGGCATGAATGCCTAAGTCGAGCTTAGTACCGCTGCAGCCTTTCGTTGAGCGGGAGCGTCCCCAAAAATGAGCGTGTGATACCTTCCTTTTATAAAGTTCTAAGAGGGGCCGCAGCTCCATAAACCGGAATTCACCCCACATAGCCATACATTACGATATAGTGACACATGCTTCCACCCATGACAAACAGGTGAAATACTTCATGGCTCCCGAAGGCTTTATGTTTCGCATTGAAAATCGGGAGCTTCAGTGCATAAATAACGCCGCCTGCTGTGTATAAGATACCGCCAATCAAGAGCCAGATAAAGGCTGGGCGGGACAGGCTTTTAACAATGTTACTCATGCCCAGAATGCATACCCAGCCCATTACAATATATATGAAGCTGGAAAACCACTTAGGACAGGTTACCCAAAATGCCTTGACCAGTATACTGATAATAGCCATGAACCACACAGTTGTAAGCATTATCGGGCCAATACCATCCTTTAGGGTAATCAGGCAGATCGGTGTATAGGTGCCCGCAATAAGCACGGGTATCATCATATGATCAATCTTTTTCAGGATAATATATAGTCTGTCTCCTATACCAAAGGCATGGTAGGTAGCACTGGCTGCATACAATAAAACCATGCTTAGCATAAAAACTGCCATAGCATAAACCTGCATCACATCACCACTAAATGCTGACTTTACCAAAAGAGGTGCTGTTGCAAATAATGCTAAAAGCATACCTATAAAATGTGTCAATGCACTCCATGGATCTTTAATCTTAATATTCATAATAACTCCTCACAAAATACAAAATCCATTTCATGTAGTTTTTAAAACTACTTCTTGTAATTAACTATATCACATCAAGAGTTATTATGCAACAAAAAGAGTATATTTTTCTAAAAATCAATAATCACTTTCGCTCTTTTCTCCGGCCAATATGGCAATGGTAGCACTGGCTCCGATACGGTTGGCTCCGGCTTCTACCATGGCAGCGGCTCCTTTATAATCACGCACGCCTCCACTGGCTTTGACACCGATATTCGGTCCTACGGTTCTGCGCATAAGGGCAATATCCTCTGTGGTAGCTCCTCCTGTAGAGAAACCTGTAGATGTTTTTACAAAGTCTGCTCCGGCTTCCACACTAAGCTCACAGGCTTTTACGATTTCTTCCTTTGTCAGTAAGCAGGTCTCTAAAATCACCTTAAGTAATGCGTCCCCACAAACAGCCTTTACAGCCTTAATATCTGACAGAACAACGTCATATTTACCATCCTTTAATGCTGCCACGTTCAATACCATATCGATTTCGCTGGCACCATCTGCCACAGCACACTCTGTTTCCAGCGCCTTGGCCCTGGTACTCATCTGACCAAGTGGAAAACCTACAACGGTGCAAACCTTAACATCTGTGCCCTTTAGCTTTTCTGCCACAAAAGCGGTGTAATATGTATTTACACATACACTCATAAAACCATATTCTATGGCTTCTGCACATATTTTGGCAACTGCTTCTTCTGTAGCATCTGCCTTCAAAATAGTATGATCAAATAATTTTGGTGATAACATTTTTTAAACCTTCTCTTTCCTCTTTACTGATAAATGCTGAGTCTGCAGCATTTAAATATAGTGTAAGCTCCTCTCCACGGGTTAAGCCAAGCTTTTCACGCACAAGCTGTATTTCCTTTGCAATCGTAGTCTGGCTCACCGTGCGATTGTCTGTATTTACAGTTACCCGCAAGCCCTTGTCCAAAAAAGACTTTAAAGGATGGCTCTCTATGGATGGTACTGCCTTCGTCTGCACATTGCTGGAAGGACAACACTCTAAGGTAATTTGCTTCTCCATAAGCTCTGCTATCAAAGCTTCATCCTCTGCTGCCCGTACACCATGCCCCAGGCGCTTGGCACCAAAACGAAGTGCTGCACGAATACTGTCGGGACCGTCTGCCTCCCCGGCGTGAATGGTATATGGGACACCAAGCTCTGCGGCATAATCAAACAAGCTCTCAAAGTTATCTGTTTTATAAAGTGCCTCAGCACCGGCCAAATCGCAGGCACAAACGCCCTTTCCGAGATATTTGGCAGCCAGTGAAATAGTTTCACGATTAGCCTCATCATTCTCAGCTCCCCGCATACAGCATAATATCAGCTGCACCCCGAAGGCCAGTTTCTTAGAGCTCTCCACACCGGCAATGGCAGCCCGAACCACATCCTCTTGGGTCAGTCCCTTCCTCAAATGTAATTGAGGTGCAAAGCGAATTTCCGCATACAGCATATTTTCGTCCGCCAGCTCTTCCATTAAAGCCTCTATAGCTTCTTGAATCCCTTCCGCTGTTTGCAGTACCCGTAAGGGAATATCAAATTTTTCTAAATATTCGTTTAAACTACCACATTCCTCAGGACATACCATCAGCCTTTTAAGCTCATCCATAGAAGCTGCCGGCAACACTATGCCCTGTTTTTTTGCCTGCTCCCAAACAGTCCGGACAGAAAGGGAACCATCAAAATGTAAATGTAAATCAATCATAATAACCTCATTTTAAATTCTTTGGTCCAAAGGCAAAAGGCTGCATATCCTTCAGGGTAAATACCTGATAATCTGTAGGCCCGGTACCAAGGATAATCCGAAAGCCTTCATAATCACAAAATTCCATCATCACCTGCCTGCAAACGCCGCAAGGGGCGGTAACCTTAAGCTTTCCGTCCTCCGGACCTGCTGCAATTGCAATAGCTTCAAATTCCACCTCTCCTTCGCTGACTGCTTTAAAAAATGCAGTTCTTTCCGCACAATTAGAAGGGGTAAAACCGGCATTTTCAATATTACATCCTCGATAAATTCTGCCGGATTTGGTAAGTAATGCCGCTCCCACTTTAAAGTGAGAGTACGGCGCATAAGCGTTTTCTCTAGCCAAAATTGCCTCGTTCATTAATTTCTTTTCCATAAAGTATTTCCTTTTAAAATTATTCCGTTTTCGTATATGGCTTACCATTGGCCGCCGGAACATGACTCCTTCCCACAAATAAAACCAATGCTATAATCGTTACAACATAGGGTATCATGGAAATCAGGTTGGGCGATATGCCAATGTCAGGGTTGGTACTGACCAAGGTTTTAAGCCCGTTGCAAAAACCAAACAGCAAGCATGCCTTCATGGTACCCTGAGGTGTAAATTTGCCGAAAATAACCGCAGCAATGGCTATAAAGCCTTGTCCCACAATCAAGTAAGGTCTGAATTGATTTACCGTAGCCAACGTAATATAGGCTCCACCCAGACCTGCAAGAAAGCCGGAAAGGACCACACAGATATATCTAACGCGATACACATGAATACCTAAGGTATCACAGGCCTTGGGATGCTCTCCTACAGCACGAAGCCGCATTCCGAATTTGGTTTTGTAAAAAACAAACCATACAACTGCCACTAACACAAAGCAAATATATGCTGCGGCATAAGTGTTTAACACATTATACCAAAAGCTTCCTACAGGGAAAACTCCCTCAAACAGCTTTGGCAGCTTGGCAGAGGTATCAATGGGTGGCGTATCAGAGGCATTTTCAAACATTGCTCTGCAGATAAATATAACCAGCCCCGGTGCCAGAAAGTTAATAGCGGTACCGGAAATGGTCTGGTCCGCACCGCAGCTGATACAGGCAAAGGCATGCAGCAACGCTACAAGACCTCCCATAGCTCCGGCTATTAAAAAAGCCACCCAGCCATTACCGGTATAAAGTGCTGCCACAGAGCCCGTAAAAGCTCCCACGGTCATCATCCCTTCTATACCAATGTTTATAACTCCACAGCTTTCAGAAAAACAGGAACCTAAGGCTGCAAACAATAATGGAGGGGTAGCTATCAAGGTCGCATGAATGATTAAACCCAAATCAGAAAAAATTCCATCCATTTTATTTACCTCCCCTTTTCCTGCTAAACAAACGTCTGAAAATATGTGCCATTGCAATAAATAATACAATGACACCCATAATAATGTCAACTACCTCACCGGGTGCCCGGATTAAAGTAAGCTTGGTGCCCCCATATTTCATCATACCATAGAATAAACCTGAAAAAATACATCCAATGGGATGTGCAGAAGCAATCAATGCTACCGTAATTCCTTCAAAGCCATATCCCTCCTGGCCCGCGAACTGACTGATACGTAAGCTCATCCCACAAAGCTGCACCATACCGCCAAGACCTGCCAATGCCCCGGAAATGGCCATTGCCTTCATCACTGCCACACCGGAATGAATGCCTCCGTACTCTGCCGCATTTTTGTTAAAACCTACCGCACGAAGCTCAAAGCCCAAAGTCGTCTTGGAAATCACAAACCAGATAATCACAGCTGCCACAACCGCGATGACAATGCCCCAGTTTGTTTTTTTGCAATTAGTAAGAGCTATCACAAAATCGGGGCATATAATAGAAGCCGAAGATGCGATATTCTTCGTGGCCTCTGCACTTCCTTCACTGTGTAAAGCTTTTGTATTTACCAGATAATTGCTCAAATAATATGCAATCCAGTTAAACATAATGTAGGAAAGCACCTCATTAATACCCTTTTTTACTTTTAAAACTGCTACTATAAGGCCCCACAGAGCACCTGCAAGCATAGCAGCCAGTGCACAGACCACAGCATGAACAACAGGGGGCAACTCTAAGAAAATACCTGCTATAGCAGCGGCCATGGAGCCTACTACAAATTGTCCTTCCGCTCCGATATTAAATACCCCTGTTTTAAAAGAAAAAGCTACGGATAACCCTGTTAAAATAAGGGGCGAAGCATACACCATGCTCCAGACCAGATATTTAGGTCTACTAAAAATCCCCTTAAACAGTCTGCCGTAAGCAGCCACAGGACTAATACCGATAAAAACCAACAATATTGCACCTACTGCAAATCCGGTTACCACTGCAAGCAAGGTATAGAAAACACTGTTTGACTTAAGCATCTTTAAAAGCTTATCCTTATTCATGTGCGATACCTCCTGCCATCAGTAAGCCCAGCTTTTCCTCGTCTTTATCCTTGCCTGATACGCTTCCTGTAATTCTGCCCTCGAAAATCACTTCTATTCTGTCCGAAAGACTAAGCACTTCCTCTAATTCGAAAGAAATCAAAAGCACCGCTTTGCCTTTGTTCCTCTGCTCTACCAAATATTTGTGTACAAATTCAATAGCCCCCACATCCAGACCACGAGTGGGATTTACTGCAATTAGTAAATCGCTGTCGTTTGTTACCTCTCTGGCAATAATGATCTTCTGCTGATTACCGCCTGACAAGGTACCTGCCGCCCTATCCAAACAGCCCTGGGGTCTGATATCAAACTTTTCTATCAATGCTCGGGCATGCTTTCTCATAGCCTTTTTATCAAGGATACCATTCTTTGAAAACGGTGCCTTTTTATAATTTTGCAGAACCAGATTCTCCGCAACAGAAAATTCCAAAACAAGACCGTGCTTCTGACGGTCAGCCGGAATAGAGGTAATACCCAAATCAAAGGCCTTCCTGGGTGTTACATTATAAGCATTGCTGTCATTTATAATCACACTGCCTTTCGTTGCCTTACGAAGGCCGGTTAATATTTCTACAAGCTCATTCTGACCGTTGCCGTCCACACCGGCAATTCCTACAATTTCACCGGTCCGCACCTGAATAGTAAATCCCTTTAATACTTCCGTATCCCGATAGTCCTTTCCATGTAAGTCCTTTACCTCCAAAACTACTCGGCCCGGCATCATATCCTTTTTATCTACCTGAAGAGTCACGTCCCTTCCAACCATTTTGGCTGCAAGCACATTTTCATCTACATTTTTTACCTCTACTGTGTCGATATGTTTACCTGCACGTATAATCGTACATTTGTCAGCACAGGAGAGAATTTCTTTAAGCTTATGTGTAATTAAAATAACAGCCTTGCCGTCACGGGTCAGATTGCGGATAATCTCTATCAGCTCTGTAATCTCCTGAGGGGTCAAAGCGGCAGTAGGCTCGTCCAATATCAAAATATCAGCTCCCCGGTAAAGCACCTTTAAAATCTCTACCCTCTGCTGCATACCCACGGATATATCCTCAATTCTGGCCTCCGGGTCTATGCGCATATTGTAACGCTTAGAAAGCGCTAAAACCTTTTCTTTCGCAGTCTTTAAATCCACCCTAAGCCCTTTTACCGGCTCCATGCCCAAAATAATATTTTCTGTAACCGTAAATGGCTGCACCAGCATAAAATGCTGGTGCACCATGCC
>JAZRRW010000017.1:0-10295 GCA_045651105.1 Lachnospiraceae bacterium | reverse complement strand
AGTAGAAATGGTATTACCGCTTACAAAATGTACAGATTTAGAGGTGGAAGGTACTCCACAGTCCGGCGATATTATTTCCTTCCGAATTCAGAATAATGATTGCCAGAATGACGGCGGACAAACAGGCGGTGCATATATTGTTGCTAAGTCTTTTGATACACAGGAATATACGTTGGTAAAGGCTGAGGAAACTCCGACACCGACAGCAACTCCGACACCGACCAGCGCACCGACGAGCGAGCCAACGAGCGCACCAACAAGTGCACCAACAAGTGCACCGACAAGTGCACCGACGAGTGCACCGGTGGATGTAACGATTACCGAAGTTGAAGCTAGTGAAGCAGTAGTTGAAGCTGTAAAAGAAAAGGTAACCGTTTCAGACAGTACAGCAACTGTTGATAAAGCAGCACTAGAAGCTGTTGTGGAAGCAACAGAGGAAAACGAAGCAGTGGTTCTTCCACTTACAGAGGTAACAACTGAGATTGTTACTAAAGCAGAAATATCTGCAGAAGCACTGAATGCAGTTGCAGAGAAGCAAGCAGACGTTGTAATTGAGTTCTCAGAAATTACCGTAAAACTGGACGCGGAGGCAGTAGAGGCAATTACAGAACAGGCACAGGGTTCTACCATCGAGATTCGTGCCGTAAAAACAGAAGTAAATACGCTTACGGAAGCTCAGAAGGCAGCTCTTGAGAGTAAGGAAACAGCTATAGTTGTAACAGTACAGGTATTCTCAGATGGTGAATATATTGGTGACTTTAAAGAGGGTAAAGCAACTGTTATGATTCCATTTACTCCGGCTGCTGGCAAAGCAGCAGAAGATTATGTGGTATACTATATCGATGAAGCAGGTGCTTTAGAGGAAGTTGCAGCACAATATGTAAGCGGATATATGGTATTTACCACACCACACTTCTCTGATTATGTAATTGTATATGAAGGTGCGGTGGGAGGAGATATAACTTCAACACCTAGCCCTGAGGATAACACGTCAGATAATACCGGAAATGATGATGCAGGTAATGACAGCAGTCAAGATACAAATGCAGATTCTACAAGTGCTGCAGTTACACCAAGCACGGGTGATAATAGCAATGCAGGCTTATGGTTTATGTTATTGTTATTCTCTATTGTTGTAGGAATTAGCGTTGTTACTTTCTTGAAAAAGAAAAATTATTAATTTTATTGTGGTAGCAGCTTAACCAAGGTTAAGCTGCTATCATATATGATGATTGTGAAGTTTAAATTATGTTAAGGAAATGGAGTGAGGCTATGAAGAAAACAGGGCAGGGAATTACCATTGCCGGTAATATTCTGGTAGATATCGTTAAGATGATAGAGAAGTATCCTGAGAAAAATATGCTGGTAAATATTACAGAGTCCGTTCGTGCGGTAGGTGGATGCGTACCGAATACCATCATCAACATTGCCAAGATAGACCCGACTATGAAGCTGAAGGCTGTAGGTAAGGTGGGCAGCGATGATAACGGCCGGTTTTTAATCAGTGAGATGGCGAAGTATGGCGTGGATGTCAGCGGTGTGAAGGTAGCAGAAGGCAAGGAAACCTCTTTTGACGACGTTATGACGGAGAAGTCTACAGGAGCCCGCACCTTCTTTTTATCTTGTGGTATTAATCATGAATTTGGCATTGAGGATATTTATATAGACGCACTGGACTGCAAGATTTTCCACGCAGGATACATATTGCTTTTGGGAGCTTTGGATGCTGAGGATGCAGAGTACGGTACCAAGATGGCCCGTTTATTAAAAATGGTGTCAGATAAAGGCATCAAGACAAGTGTGGACGCAGTAAGCGAGGAGGGAGACCGCTTCCGTGAGAAGATTATTCCTGCTCTGAAATATTGTGACTATACTATTATGAACGAAATCGAATGTTGTAAGGTAACAGGACTTTCACCGAGAAAAGAGGATGGTTCCATAGATATATGGCAAGATCGAACCATCAGGCTTGTTACCGATTACTCCTCACCATCAAGCCATTTGCAGATATAGTACGCAACTATACCTGCCAGAATGGAGATTAAACAAGCTGCGTCCATTCCGGAGCAGGCTCTTATGGTCATAGAAGAAGGCTTTAAGGAAATGCGCATTTCAGATATTTCAGAGCGACTTTATGTAAACAGCAGTTATTTAAGTACAATTTTTAAGGAATATGGCATCACACTGGAGCACTATCTTATCATTCGTAAAATTGCCGAGGTTAAGAAATTCCTTTATATGGGCGTGCCGGTTAGTAAGGCTTGTGAGCTTTCCGGCTTTAATGATTATTCTAATTTTATCAGAACCTTCAAAAAATTTGAGGGCTATTCTCCGAGTAATCTGGAGGAACTGACAGCACCGCTGTGATGGCAGGTAAAACCATCACAGCGGTGATATTTATTTCTCCCACCTGCCGCTGGCACCGCATGGCAGTACCAGACCATTGGAGGTAACCGGAAGACCGATTTCACCGGCTTCTACGTGACCGCCAAATTTTGATACAATAGCGGTATTAATCATATAGGATAGCACTGCAGGCTGCAGGCCTGTAGTATAGCTGTTTATCAAGAAAAACAGTGGGTCATCTGAAAGAATTTGACTGGTCAGCTCAATAAAAGGATAGATGCTGTCTTCAATTTTCCAGATTTCGCCCTTTGGTCCTCTTCCGTAGCTTGGAGGGTCCATGATAATGGCGTCGTATTTATTGCCACGACGGATTTCACGTTCCACGAACTTGCCGCAGTCGTCCACAAGCCATCTGATCGGAGCGTCACTAAGACCGCTGGATGTGGCATTTTCCTTGGCCCAGTTTACCATGCCCTTGGAGGCATCCACATGGGTCACATGTGCCCCTGCCTTGGCGGCTGAAAGGGTGGCACCGCCTGTATAGGCAAATAAATTCAACACCTTTACAGGTCTGCCTGCATTTTTAATCAGTTCTGAAAACCAGTCCCAATTGGTAGCCTGCTCCGGGAAAAGACCGGTATGTTTAAAGCTGAAAGGCTTTAAATTAAAAGTAAGGTCCTTGTACTGAATGCTCCATTCATTAGGCAAATCAAAAAACTCCCATTCGCCGCCACCCTTGTTGGAACGGTGATAATGACCGTTCATATGCTTCCAACCGCGATGCTTCTTGGGAGTATTCCAAAGCACCTGAGGGTCAGGACGCACCAAAATATAATCACCCCAGCGCTCTAATTTTTCACCACCTGAGGTATCAATTACTTCGTAATCTTTCCAATTATCTGCAATCCACATAATGTTCATCCTTGTTGTTTTATCAAATATTGTAACGTGCAAGCACATACTTTAAGTATACTGAAAATTGAGAAAAATGCAATGCCTAAATTCCGGTTTTGGGGGTTGCGGCCCCTTTTAATGCTTCAATAAAGGGAGGTATCACACGCTCATTTTTGGGGACGCTTCCGCTCAACGAAAGGCTGCAGCGGTACTAAGCTCGACTTTGGCATTCCTGCCTCGTCTCGCTAAGGACCGGCGCCTTTCAATGCCCCATAAACGAGCGTGTGATACCTTCCTTTTCTGCAGTACTACGAGGGCCGCAGACAAACAAACCGCTTAACTAAAAAAGCAAGCTTCCATTAGCAAAAAACAAACTAAAATATACAACCATACACAATCTAGCAAGCTTTGTTACTGATTTGTAGACAGAGCCAATTATGTAAATTATTGATTATTTGTAGTAATTTTATAACAGAAACTTGCTTATTATTGTTGAAGGGTTTATGTGGTATGCAGCCGTCATAGTACTGTATTGAAGGGAGGCATTACGATTTTATTTATGGGGCATTGAAAGGCGCCGGTCCTTAGTGAAGCAAGGTGCTTGCACCGCAGCTGAACTTAGTACCGCTGCAGCCTTTCGTTGAGCGAAAGCGTCCCCAAAAATGAAATCGTAATGCCTCCCTTCTTCAAAGAAGTGGGACGGCTGCAAATCGATAAACCGGAAGTTGCGATAAGTGAGAAGGTAGTGTATAATAGGGGTGGCGGTAAATATCGTAGGAGGTTACATATGAAGGAAATTAAGCATGTTGCAATTATAGGTATGGGAGCCTTAGGGCTTTTATATGGTCAGCAGATACAGGATGCATTAGGGCAGGAGGCAGTCTCTTTTGTAATGGATGAGGAGCGTCATGCTCGCAATAAGGAAAGGGTGTATTGCATTAATGGTAAGGTGGTGGAATTTAATGTGACATGTGTGTCAGAGGCAAAACCGGTGGATCTGGTAATTGTAGCGACCAAATCTACAGGTTTGAAAAGCGCGTTAGATGTGATGGCTCCGGTGGTAGGAGCGGATACCATTATTATTTCTGTTTTAAATGGTATCAGTAGTGAGGAGATTATTGCAGAGCGTTTTGGTGCAGAAAGAGTGTTGGGATGTGTGGCTATAGGCATGGATGCCATGCGAGAGGGCAGTAATCTCCAATATTGTAGTAAAGGACGGCTTCAGGTCGGTATCCTTGTTGAAGGACAAGAGGAAATGTTGAAAAGTATCATTGCTTTTTTTGATGAAATCGGGCAGGCTTATGAAGTAAAGGAAGATATTATGCAGGCTATGTGGAGTAAATTTCTGCTGAATGTGGGTGTAAATCAGACTTGCATGGTGTATGAGACAACTTATGCAGGTGTGCTGCAGGAGGGGGAAGCCAGGGAGCAAATGCTAGGGGCTATGCGGGAGGTGCTTGCAGTGGGGCAGGCAGAAGGCATCGATATTTGTGAGGCGGATTTACAGAGAGCACTTATGATTACCGGTGGACTGAAGCCGGATGGTTATCCTTCCATGCGTCAGGATGCCATAGCTCATAGAGCCAGTGAGGTGGAATTGTTTGCAGGGACCATTATGAAGCTTGCTGCAAAGCATGATATTCCAGTGCCGGTAAATTTCTTTTATTATGAGAAAATTAAGCAGATGGAGGAGACTTACATCCAGTTGGATGCCTCCTAAGTCAATGTTACAAGTTGTTACATTATCCCCTTGCGAAATAAAAAAGTATACTGTATAATGTAAATAACAAAAAAGCGTAATACAAAGGAGGTACTACCCATGAGCAAATTTGTTATCAAAGAAGTAAAGACCGGTTTTAAGTTTGACTTAAAGGCTGGAAACGGCGAAGTTATCGCTACATCTGAGGTTTATACCACAGAGGCTGCTTGCAAGAAGGGCATCGAGAGCGTTGTAAAGAATGCTGCTGTTGCAGGTGTGGAAGATCAGACTGTAGAAGGTTTCGAAAAGGTAAAGCACCCTAAATTTGAAATGTATGAAGACAATGCCGGTGAATTCCGTTTCCGTCTGAAGGCTACTAACGGCGAAGTTATCGCTGTAAGCGAAGGCTACAAGGCAAAGGCAGGCTGCAAGAATGGTATCGAAAGCGTTGTAAAGAATGCAACAGATGCAGAAGTAGTAAAGGCTGAATAAGATACATAGTTTGGATGTTTTTAAAACCATACAAAGCATAGACCACATGGCCGCTAAGGTTCATGTGGTTTTCCATATTTTCCCGCATTTCTTTTATTGATATTTTCGTGTATATCGTTTATTATATTCTTAATAAGAATGGTGTTGTATTTTAGTTTAGAAGCGTTTGATAAAGGTGCTGTTTATTAGGGATTATGATTGATTTTAAGGAGAGCGGTTATGTTTATTTCCGAGGATATTAAATATATTGGTGTAAATGACCATCAGGTGGATTTGTTTGAGGGGCAATATGAAGTGCCAAACGGGATGGCATACAATTCATATGTTATTTTAGATGAAAAGATTGCCGTTATGGATACGGTAGACCAAAACTTTACGGAGGAATGGCTGGGTAAGCTTAAAGATGTATTAAAAGGCAGAAAGCCGGATTATCTGATTGTACAGCATATGGAGCCGGATCATTCTGCCAATGTTGCTAATTTTTTGAAGTTATACCCTGAAACGGTGGTTGTGGCTTCTGCGCCTGCATTTACTATGATAAAGAATTATTTTGGCAGTGATTATATGGATAGAAGGATTGTGGCAAAGGAAGGAACTACCCTGTGTCTTGGCAAGCATGAGCTTGCGTTCCTGATGGCACCGATGGTACATTGGCCGGAGGTACTTGTGACTTACGATGCTGCGGATAAGGTGCTTTTTTCTGCGGATGGCTTTGGAAAGTTTGGAGCTTTGGATGCAGAGGAGGATTGGGCATGTGAGGCTCGTCGTTATTACTTTGGTATTGTAGGAAGGTTTGGACAGCAGGTGCAGGCACTTCTGAAAAAAGTTTCTGCGTTGGATATTGAGAAAATATGTCCGCTGCATGGTCCTGTGCTGGATGAAAATTTGAGCTACTATTTAAATTTGTATGATACATGGTCTTCTTATGGTGTAGAGAGGGATGGTGTGGTCATTGCATATACCTCTGTATATGGCAATACAAAGGCAGCCATGGAGCTTTTGGCTGAGAAGCTGGCTGCAAAGGGATGTCAGTCAGTAGTGGTACATGACCTGGCACGCTGTGATATGTTTGAGGCCGTGGAGGATGCCTTCCGCTATGGGAAGCTGGTGCTTGCCACTACCACATACAATGCAGATATTTTTCCTTTTATGAAGACCTTCATTGAATATCTGACGGAGCGTAATTACCAGAAGCGCACCATTGCACTGGTGGAAAATGGCTCCTGGGCACCTGTAGCAGCAAGGGTAATGCGCGGCATGCTGGAAGGTGCTAAGGATATTATCTTTGCAGAAACCGAGGTAAAGATTAAGGCGGCGCTGAATGAGGAAAGCATGGCGCAGCTGGAGGCACTTGCAGAGGAGCTTTGTAGAACTGTTGCAAAATAACGTAAATTTTTTGGCAAGCTCTAAAAAACTATTGACAAATAAATTTCTTGTGCATATAATGGCAATATCAAGCAAATACATGACAAACCTATGAAGAAGAGTAGTAGCTGGCAAATGCGGATCTACAGAGAGTTCCCGAGGGTGTGAAGGGAACGTGAAGCAGTTAGTGAATGGGCTTCGGAGGGCAGCTTTGAACGATCGATTTAGTAGGAGCTGACGGGATTCCCACCCGTTATCCATCGGGGCGCGTATGATGGTACGTGAGCGAGTGGACATTTCTCGTTAGGAGGATGTCAATTTGGGTGGTATCGCAGAAGTTTCGACACTTTTGTCCCATGTATGGGATAGGAGTGTCTTTTTTGTTACCAGTTGAGCCATGCACGAAATCATGAAACGACTCGATGTAAGTTTACTTACAAGAGAGGCGATTCGCGATTTCGTATATGGCGACCTGCCATAAGCGAGATTTTTAGCTGCGCTAGCAGCGGGAAAGGCTGCGAAGCAGCCAAATCGAGCTGTGGCTCAACTGGTACCAGTTGAGGTATGGCACACATCTATCACCCGGATAAAAAGGAGATAAATATTATGAAAGCAAATGTAGTAAAGAAATTAGCAGCAGTTGGTTGTAGCATGAGTTTAGCGTTATCTATGGCAGCGTGTGGCAGCACCACAGCAGACGGAAAGGGCACCACAGGCAAAAATCAGTCCGATTACAAGGTGGCTATCGTAAAGCAGATGGACCATGCATCTTTGGACGAAATTGCAAATGCAATTGCAGCACAGTTAGATGCCATCGAGAAGGCAGAGGGTGTTGATATTGCATATGAAATTTATTCCGGCCAGGGTGAACAGACTACTTTGATGCAGATTGGTGAGCAGGTGGTAGCAGAAGGTGTGGATGCGATTATTCCAATTGCAACCTTGGCAGCACAGGTTATGGCTTCTTGTGCAGAGGATAGTGAAACTCCTGTAATTTTCGCAGCGATTTCTGATCCTGAGACTGCAGAGCTCACAGGTATCGAGTATGTGACAGGTACCAGTGATGCTTTGAATACAGAGTTCGTTTTGGATATGATGCTTGCAGAAAATCCGGATGTGAAGACGGTTGGTTTATTGTATTCTTTATCTGAGCCAAACTCTGCAGCACCGATTGCAGAAGCAAAGGCGTATCTGGATGGGAAAGGGATTGCTTATAATGAGCAGACAGCAGGCACCAATGATGAAGTAATCGCGGCAGCAAGTGCATTAGTTGCAGCAAAAGTAGATGCTATCTTTACACCTACGGACAATGTGATTATGGCAGCAGAGCTTGCTATTTACGAGGATTTGGCAGAGGCAGGTATCCGCCATTATACAGGTGCTGACTCCTTCGTTAGAAATGGTGCGTTTGCAACCTGCGGTGTAAACTATACTGATTTAGGAACGAAGACTGCGGACCTGGCATTTACAGCAATGAGAGACGGCATGGTGGGTATGGAAGATTTTTATCTGATGGATGGCGGTATTATTACTGTGAACACAGAGACTGCCAAGGCTCTCGGTGCAGATTACAGCGTATTTTCCGACATGGGTACGGTGGTAGAGGTTACCACTTCCGCAGAATAAAAAGATTGGAGGAAACACGGTGCTTTACATTATTCAAACAGCATTGGAGCTTGGTTTTTTGTATGCTCTGGTTGCCATGGCACTTTTCTTAAGTTATAGAGTATTGGATATTGCAGATTTGACTACAGATGGCTGTTTCATTTTGGGAGCAGCGGTGTCTGTCACCTTTGCGGCGGCAGGGCACCCCATTCTGGCATTTCCCGCAGCCATACTTGCAGGTATGATGGCTGGCTTTGTAACAGCCTTTTTACAGACCTGTTTAAAAATACCTCCGATACTGGCAGGTATTATTACCAATACCGGGCTTTATACCATTAATTTGATGGTTATGGGCTGGAGCGCCAATGTCAGCCTTTTAAAGACAGACACGGTTTTTACCATGTTCAAAAAGTTAGGGATTGGCGGAAAATGGAGCGAAGTCATTTTGGCATGTATTATCGTGATTTTGGTAGGTGCCGCACTGGTTTGGTTTCTGGGTACCAGGCTTGGCTTGTCCATTCGTGCTACCGGCAATAACATGGATATGGTTAGGGCATCCTCTATTAATCCTACGTTTACCATTATGGTGGGGCTAAGTCTTTCTAATGCACTGACAGCCCTGTCAGGTGCTATGGTAGGTCAATATCAGAAGGCAGCAGATATTAATGGTGGCAGCGGTATTGTGGTGATTGCACTGGCGTGTCTGATTATCGGTGAGACCGTGCTGGGGCACCGCAGCATTGTAAAGGGTGTGATTGCAGCAGTAGTGGGTTCTATGATTTATCGATTGATTTATGCGTTGGTGCTTTACTACAAGTTTGTACCGGTGCAGGGTCTGAAGCTGATTACCGCTATTGTAGTAGCACTGGCCATTGCTTTCCCAAGTATTAAGGAATGGATTGCTTTTGAAAAGCGTAAACATGCTATAAAGAACAAAGGAGGTCGTACATATGCTAAAAATTGATCATATTTCCAAGACCTTCTATCCCGGAACGGTGAATGCCAAGACTGCCTTGAACGGCTTGTCCTTGCATTTGGATAAGGGCGATTTTGTTACCATTATCGGCTCCAACGGAGCAGGAAAATCTACTCTTTTTAATGCCATTGCAGGTGCCTTTATTGTAGATGATGGTAGTATTACTCTGGAGGAGGAAGACATCACCTTTACTCCGGAATACAAGCGCAGTAAAATAATCGGCAGACTGTTTCAGGACCCGATTAAGGGTACGGCGCCGGGGATGACCATTGAGGAGAATATGGCACTGGCCTATCTTCGTACTACCAGGGGTACTTCTCCTTTCAGTCGTATCAGCAAAAAGGATAAAGAATTCTTTCAGGAAAAATTATCTTTGCTGAATATGGGGCTGGAGGATCGTTTGAAGCAGCCGGTAGGTTTACTCAGTGGTGGTCAAAGGCAGGCACTGACGCTTTTAATGGCTACGATGGTTACGCCAAAGCTGTTGCTTTTGGATGAGCACACCGCGGCATTGGACCCGGGAACGGCAGAGAAGGTGTTAGAGCTCACCAAAACCATTGTGGAGCAAAATAATATTACCTGTCTCATGATTACCCACAATATGCAGCAGGCATTGGATTTGGGTAATCGTACCTTAATGATGGCAGAGGGAAATATTGTATTGGATATTAAGGGCGAAGAGCGTGCAAGCATGTCCGTAGAGGACTTGTTGAATCGCTTTAAAGCCGGCACAGGCTACGCACTGGATAATGACAGGATTTTGTTGTCAGAAATGTGATAAGTTTGAAACAAAGAGGTTATGGTTAGGAAATAAATATATGCATGATAAATAAACCATCCAAGGGTGGCTTTAAAAACTGAATATAGACACAACACCTAATCAGGAAGCAGGAATAGCATCGTCTTTAATAGTATATC
>JAZRRW010000016.1:0-15878 GCA_045651105.1 Lachnospiraceae bacterium | reverse complement strand
GGAGGAGCATGGGCATCATAAAAATGCTTGCTAACAAAGCAGATAAGTGTTATTCTATTCATGGCAGTAGTGGTGATGATCCTTTGCGTATATGATTGTTATTTTGTGGTGATTTAACAATACCTTATTTAGGACTTGCTGTCTACTGCTTTTTGATTTAGAATAAAAAAACTGCACCACAACCTTGGCAGGCCATCGCGCAGCGATTTTGTTCAATTCCGGTTTGTAGGGCTGCGGCCCCCTTAATGCTTCAATAAAGGAAGGTATCACACGCTCATTTTTGGGGGCGCTTTCGCTCAACGAAAGGCTGCAACGGTACTAAGCTCGACTTCGGCACTTATGCCTCGTCTCGCTAAGGACCGGCGCCTTTCAATGCCCCATAAACGAGCGTGTGATACCTTCCTTTTCTGTAGTACTACATGGCCGCAGAACATACAAACCATTCAACTATAATAAGCAAGCTTCCGTTAGTAAAAAAGCTTGCTAGATTGGGTGTAGCAGTATATTTTATTTAGTCAATTTTGTAGTGTGGTAGTAAATTCCGTGTTGTTGTCGGACAGAATAATTGCTCCCTCTGGTATTCACTGTGTAGATGCTAAGGACAGCTATATAAGTACTTATAGAACCATTGAAAGGCGCCGGTCCTTAGCGAGACGAGGCATGGATGCCGAAGTCGAGCTTAGTACCGCTGCAGCCTTTCACTGAGCGAGAGCGGGTTCTAAAAGGACTTATATAGCTGTCCTTGGCAAAGCATAGTTTAACCGGGAGGGAGCAATTATTCGTCACCTCTATAAACCGGAATTTGCAAAAAGAAAAAAGCCTGAGAATTCAGGCTTTTTTATATGTAGCAGGGGAAGAGGGATTCGAACCCCCATGGACGGTTTTGGAGACCGGAATCCTGCCGTTGGATGATTCCCCTAGGTGTTGTAAAATAACCACATTTGCTAGTATAGCAAATTCTATAGGAAAATGCAAGCATTTTTTTAAAAATTATGTAAAAACCTTTTATGTAAAAAGTGGAGGGGCAGGGGGAAAGTGGCTATCTGCCACTTTCTCCACCGGGCCCATCTTTTCGGGGAACTTCATCTGGAATTATATCCTGTGGTAAGTCGACTTTGGGGATATTGCCATCGTCATATACGTTTGTTTCCTTTACGGTGTCATTACAGTTTTTGGTGTTTCTGCAGTTGTCAGTATCTTTGCAATTATTCATATTTCTGCAATTTTCCATATTGCACCTCTCTTCCTTTATGACTCTAAAATCTTATGATTTTGTCGTTAACCTGCGAAGTTTACACTTGCAAGCAAGTGAGTCTCCTGCAAGTTACAATATAGGATGTGCAGGTGTAGGAGAAATTATTAGAGGATACATAAAAGGACCTGCTTAGGCAAGTCCTTCGGTAATTTCGTTAAGCATTGCTTCTTTATTGGTAAGATCCCCTACCAGCTTAAACTGATTGCGTGCTCTGTCCAGGTTGTGGTGCTCACGATGGATTTTAAAGTAAGTATCTCCGTTTAAGTAGTCTGTCAGGAAACGGATACCGCATTCGTAGGTCATAAGCTTTACGGAAAGTGGTAAAAGCTCTAATTCGGCAGGAGTAAGGGAATCCTTTATCTCACTTAAGTAGCCCTTTGCAAAGGCTTCGTAGCAGGCTTCGTCAAACCATACCTTGTCAAGGTCAGTTTCATCCTCGGCAGCGGTAGAGCCTCCCATACGTAAAGCATCGTATGTTATTGATTTTGGTGTCGTTATGTGTAACACGTACCGGAATATCACCGGCTTCAATGCCTTTTACAACGGTGCCTGACCATTCAGTCTGTGCCAGAGCAAAATCAATTTCAGCCTGAACGTTGGCAGCACGGCCTGCTTTATCCTCGCGAATGGAAGTTTTTAAGGCTTCGATACGCTTTGGTGTATGATGAAAATCCTTAATAGTTTCGTGAAGCTTTTCTACAGGAAAATCTGCTAAAAGTCTCTGGAAACGGCCAAAGCCCTTGCCTGCATTTCTGGCCATCTCTGGTGCGGATAACGGTTAGGGTTTCTCTGTCAGGATTACCGCCGGCAGCAACGATTTTTTCACGCAGGAAAGCAGTAACGTTCTCACACAGAAAGTATCATTAATATGACCATTTCCGTATGGGTCAATATTTAAGCGGACATCAAACGTGTTTCACTGGGAAAGGTAAAGTTCTTTGGGTGGTGTATTGTAAAAAGAGAATACATGTCAGATATATGTATTTGCTCTTTGACGGGATATGCCAGCCAGATCTTGTTTTCCATTAGTTACTCCTTTCTGTCGCGCTTGGCTTTATTAATTCCGCGAGACATGTGGGCTTGTTTGCTACCAACAAAGCAGGCTCTCTGGACAGAATCCTCCCCATATTTGCCGCGGATGGCATCAATCGCCTTGTCCAGCTTGGAAAAACGTTCGTATTTATCCGCTTCAAATAGGTTGTACTGGAAGCTTTGCTCCTCGGCTGCATGGGAGGTAAAGACCCCTAAAAGCCTGATAGGAGCACCCTTCCAGAATTCGTCAAAAAGCTCACAGGCTGTCTCGTATAATTGATAGGTCACATCGGTGCCGGAAAGTAATGCCTTTTGGTGGGAAGAGTGGTGAAAGTCATAGTCTGTAATAGTGACACCTACTACACTGACATAAGCATGCTCGGCACGGATACGGGCACCGACAGTCTCACAAAGAGATAAAAGTATCATATGCGCTGTATCGTGATCTGTCACATCATAGGATAGTGTAATGGAATTGCCGTAGCCTTTGTTGGCCGGGGCAGCTTCCTTGCTAATCATACCGTTATCAATACCATGTGCAAAGTCCCAGATGGTTTCCCCATGCTTTTTGAGGTGATGGCTGATAAAAGCACGGTCAGCATGAGCTAAATCGCCTATGGTATGGATACCAAGGGTGCGCAGCTTCTGCTCGGAGGCCTTGCCTACAAAAAACAAATCTCTGATATCTAAAGGCCACATCTTGGCTGGAATTTCCTCAGGAAAAAGGGTATGCACTTTGTCCGGCTTCTCAAAGTCGGAGGCCATTTTGGCCAAAAGCCGGTTGGAAGAAATACCGATATTCACAGTAAATCCTAATGCCTCTCTAATGCCGTCAGCCAGCTTCCTGGCCCAGGCAGTAAGGTCGCCGTAAAGGTGCTCCATTCCCGTAAAATCACAGAAAACCTCATCTATACTATAAGGCTCTACGTCAGGGGTATATTGCTTCAGATACTCCACAAAGCGCCTGGAGGAATCTACATATACGGAATAGGTAGGTGGTACAACAATCAGATTCGGACACTTCCTGCGGGCATGTGCAAGGGGCTCCCCGGTCTGAATCTCGTAACGCTTGGCTGGAGTGGATTTAGCCAGCACAATACCATGGCGCTCCGCCTCGGAGCCGCCGATAACTGCCGGGATGGTGCGGATATCCATCTCTTCTCCTAATACCTGCATACGATATGCGGCCTCCCAGGATAGGAAGGCACTGTTAACGTCAATGTGAAAAATGATTTGGTGCTTGTCCATAGCAATACCACCTAAATAAAAGTTCTAAAAGAATGAAAATATGGTTGACAAAAGCGTTACTCTTTTGTATTATTATAACAGAACATTCGTTCGGAGTAAAGAGAAAATTAAAGTTTTTTGTTCCCACAAGAAAGAGATTGTGATATGATAAGTATGTGTATGTCAACATACATGATATAAGCAGAGAAGGACTGATACAGTGAAGAATAAACTAAACAAAAAAGCTTTTATAAATACTTTTCCTGTTTTGACAGGCTATATTGTACTGGGCATGGGCTTTGGTATTTTGCTAAAAACCAAGGGCTACGGAGTCTGGTGGGCACTGGCTATGAGTGTATTTATTTATGCAGGAAGTATGCAGTATCTGGCGGTGAGCTTGCTTACCAGTGGAGCCAGCCTCATTGCCACAGCAATTACCACGTTAATGGTCAATGCCAGACATTTATTTTACGGTATTTCCATGATTGACAAGTACAAGGGTGCAGGAGCCAAGAAACCATACATGATATTTGCATTGACGGACGAGACCTATTCTCTGGTGTGCAGTGAGGAGATAGAGGATACGAAGGATCGTCACAGGTATTTCTTTATGGTGTCACTTTTTAATCAGATATACTGGGTGACGGGAAGTGTCATAGGTTCTTTATTGGGCGCTGTCATACCTTTTAGTGTAGAGGGGATTGACTTTGCACTGACAGCATTGTTTATTACCATATTTGTAGAGCAGTGGCTGAGTACGAGAAGGCATGCACCGGCCATAATCGGTGTTGTGGTGTCTGTAGTGTGTGTGTTGATTTTTGGAGCTGACAATTTTCTGATTCCGGCTATGTGCCTGATTACCTTGGCAGTTGCAGTATTAAAGAAATGGGAGGAGCATCATCATGATTAATATGCATGGGATTTTGATTGTAGCAGTTATCAGTCTTGTAACCATAGGACTTCGTTTCTTACCGTTTTTTATTTTTAACGGTAAGCGCAGTACACCGGAGTTTGTTACATATTTAGGACGCATCCTGCCATATGCTATTATGGGGATGTTGGTGGTGTATTGTTTAAAGGGTATATCCGTTACCGCAGCTCCATACGGGCTGCCGGAATGCATAGCCTGTGTGGCAGTAGTATTGCTGCATTTGTGGAAGCGTAATACGTTGATCAGTATTGTGGGCGGCACGGTGTGTTATATGCTTTTGGTGCAGGTGGTATTTTAGTTTGATTTGGGAGTAGGGTATGAATATCGTAGATTTACATTGTGATACGTTGCATGAGCTGTTAAAGCAGAAATTAAAGGGCGAGCACTACAATTTATACAAAAGAGACGGGCATTTGGATATAGAACGTATGACCGGCAGTGGGTATCTGGTACAGTGTTTTGCAGCATATGTAAATAGGAAGCAGGTAGAGAGTCCCTATGAGCGTGGTAAGGAGCTGGCGCAGCTTTATAAGCAGTTGTGCTCCGAATATAGCCCTTATATAGCGCCGGTGTATCATTTTCAGGATATTATGAACAATAAAAAACAGGGGCTGATGTCTGCGATATTAACCCTGGAGGAGGGCGGCGTTTTGGAGGGCAGCCTTGAAAAGTTACGGGAGTTTTATGAGATAGGCGTGCGTCTGATTACCCTGACCTGGAACTATCCAAATGAAATTGGTTATCCGGGGTGTATGGAGCAGGTGTCTGTTCTGGAAAAGCCTGTAAGCTGGAAGGTGGGCGGTGTATATCCGGGGCTTACAAAGCGGGGCATTGAAATGGTTGAGACCATGGAGGAGAGAAATATTGCTATTGATGTATCTCATTTGTCTGACGCTGGCTTTTGGGATGTGGTTTCTATTACCAAGAAGCCTTTTCTGGCAAGTCATTCCAATGCCAGAAGTATATGCAGCCATAAGAGGAATTTATCCGATGCGCAGATACGCACCATTGCAGAGCGGGGCGGAGTGATTGGTCTAAATTTTTATGCAGGCTTTTTAGAAAACAATGCGTTAGAGGTTTCTATGGACAGCTTTATCAGGCATATCAAGCATATTATTCAGGTGGGCGGTACAGAGGTACTGGCGCTGGGCAGTGATTTTGATGGTATCGATACGAATCCTGCCATGCCGCATGCCGGTGCTTTGCCACAGCTGTTTGATGCAATGGCAGCAAGCGGTATCACACCAAGTGTTATTGATAAGGTTAAGGGCGACAATGCCCTTCGTATGTTGAAAGAGGTTTTGAGATAAATGAGTTTACATTTCGTGCTGGGAGGCAGCGGCTCGGGAAAGAGTTATAGTACGTATAAGTGGATAATCGATGAGGCACTGAAAGCGCCTGACAGGCAGTACATTATAGTGGTTCCGGACCAGTATAATCTGCAGATTCAAAAGCAGGTAGTGAAGCTGCACCCGAGGCATGCCATTTTAAATATTGATGTACTGAATTTCAACCGACTGTATCATAAGGTGATGGAGGAGTTGGGCGGTGATACCCTGACTCCTTTGGATGATACCGGTAAGAATTTAATATTGCGCAAGCTGGCAGGAAGCATAAAGGATGAGCTTCCGGTTTTAGGCAAGCTTATGGACAGGAGTGGCTATGTTTCTGAGGTAAAGGCCATTATTTCAGAAATGCAGCAATATGGGATTACACCGGAGGAGATGACCCGATTGATTAACGGAAGTGCCGACAGGAGAGGCCTGCAGGCAAGGCTTCAGGATGTACAGAAGCTATATGAAGCGTATGTAAATTATCAGCAGGGAAGCTATCGTACCAGTGAGTCTATGTACCCAATCTTGACCAAGAGGCTGAAGGAGTCGCATTTTTTTCGGGACAGTATTGTGTTTTTGGATGGTTTTACCGGCTTTACACCTGTACAGTTGACCTTGGTTCAGGAAATGATGGTACTGGCTAAGGAGACGTATGTAGCGATAAGTATCGATGAAGATCCTGCCGGGGTAACAGCAGATGAGCAGTTGTTTTTTACAAGTGCCAAAAGTATCCGTGAGCTGGAAAAGCTGGCAGAGGAGGCACGTGTTCCGGTTAAGCCTTATATATGGCAAAGGGAGCAGAGACGTTTTGGCAATGAGCCGGCCCTGGTTCATTTTGAAAGGAATTTATTTCGAACAGTATCCGCTTCTTATAAGGAGGAGACGGAAACTGTGCAGATATGGCAGATGGCGAATCCGAGGCAGGAGAGTATGTGGCTTGCCGGAGAGATAAAGCGCCTGATACGTGAGAAAGGGTATTTATACAGAGACTTTGCAGTGATTTGTGGCAGTATGGATACATATCGATATCATTTGCAGGAAGCATTTTCGCAAATGGAAGTGCCATATTTCGTAGATGCAGTCAGCAAGATTTTGCATAATCCTGCCATGGAGCTTTTACAGGGGCTTTTAGAGCTTTTAGACAGGGATTTTTCTTATGCCGGTGTGATGCGTTATTTGCGCAGTGGCTTTAGTAGTCTTACCCCACAAGAGGTGGATTTATTAGAGGTATATTTTATGGAAACCGGTATCAGGGGACGCAAGGCCTTTTTGCGGCCTTTTACCAGAAAGGCAAAGGATTTTTCCTTAGAGGTAATTAATTCTTACAGAGAAAAGCTTTTGACAGAGTTAGAGCCTTGTCTTTTTGAGGGAGAACAAACCGTTCGGTTTTATATAGAGCAATTATATACATTTTTAAAAGGGCTTGATGTAGAGTATCGGCTGCAAAAATATGCAGAGCAGTTTGAGCGTAAGGGAGACGCCGCCAAATCCAGAGAATATCGCCAAATTTATCGTAAGATTATGGACTTGTTTAATCAAATGGTAGTGTTGATGGGAGAAGAGACTCTTTCCTTTGAGAATTTTAGTGAAATATTAAAAGCCGGTTTTGAGGCGTTAGAAGCCGGTGTACTTCCTGCCAAAGCTGACCAGGTAATAATTGGTGATATGGAACGTACCAGGCTTGGGCAGGTAAAGGTGCTTTTTGTGATTGGGGTTAATGATGTAAATATTCCGGGGAGCCATGCCAAGGGTGGTATGATTTCCGATATGGACCGGGAATATTTGCAGGATATAGGCATTGCCATGGCTCCAACCAAAAGACAGCTTCAGTTTAGGCAGAGGTTTTATCTGTATCAACAGCTGACAGGGGCTTCTGAAAGATTGTATTTATCCTATGCCCTTGTAGATAATGCAGAAAAGGAGCTGCGACCGTCTTATTTTATCGGTACGGTAAAAAAGCTTTTTCCTAAGGTTTATGTGCAGCGTATTGGTACGTACGTTGTTCCGGAGCATGTATCAGAACTGTTTACACAAGCTGCAGCAATGCTTAGAAGGTATGCAGAGGGCAGTCTGCCGGGAGAACAATTTGGGCAGCTTTGTACCATATTACATGTTCTTAAGAAGCAAGGGGCTTTAGAGCATGTGTCAAGGCTTGTGGAGCAGGCCTTTCTAACAGGCGGACAGGAGCGACTTGACAGTGAGGTTGCAAGAGCCTTGTATGGTAGTGTGTTGTATGGCAGCATCAGTCGGCTGGAGCAATATGTCGCTTGTCCGTATGGGCATTTTCTTAAATTTGGTCTGGGGCTCAGGGAGTCTAAGGAGTATGTTCTGGAATCGGCAGACCTGGGGAATATTTTTCATGATGTATTGGCCGGGTTTGGTAAGGATTTAGAGCAGGCGGGATATACGTGGAAGGACTTTCCGGAGGAGTTTGGAGATGCCAGTATAGCTGAGAGGCTGGCAATGATTAAGGAGCAGTATGGAGACGAATTGTTACTGGACAAGGCTCGTAATGGTTATGCTTTGTCTCGGGCAGAGCGCATTTTAAAGCGCAACTTAAGGGTGCTTAAGCGGCATATGCAGGCAGGTTCTTTCAGCACGTATGGTTTGGAAATAGATTTTGATGTGTCCTGTGAATGGAATGCTACCAGAGAATTGATGATGCGTCTTAAGGGGCGCATTGACAGGCTGGATGTAGCTGTGGTGGAGGATGACATGTATGTGAAGGTCATTGATTACAAGTCCGGTAATAAGCAGTTGGAGCTGGATTGTATGTATGCCGGGCTGCAAATGCAGTTAATCGTATATCTGGACAGTGCTGCCAAAATGCTTAAGGAACGTTATCCGGGAAAGAATGTACATCCTGCAGCCATGTTTTATTATAGGGTGGCAGATCCTGTTGTCAGTGTGGATGGTGCAGAGAATTTTGAAGAATTGCCAACGGCACTTTTAAAGGAGCAGCGTAGTCGCGGATTATTCAATAGCGATGATAGGGTAGTGCATTTGTTGGACAGTGAGATGGAGTCAAGTTCCCAGGTAATACCTTTAACTTTAAAAAAGGATGGTACGCCGGCAAGAGGAAGTGGTGTTTGCAGTGAAGAGCAGTTTGAGATAATGAGGCAGTTTATTCATCGTAAGCTTTATGAAATGGGCAGTGAAATTGTTTCCGGACATATAGAAAAGAAGCCTTATATGCGCAGCAGGCAGGAGGAAGGCTGCACCTATTGTCCATATAAGGGCGTATGTGGTTTTGATGAAAAGCAATATGGCTACGAAAAACGCCGTATAGAAGCATTGTCAGACGAAGAGGTTTGGACTAAAATGCAGGAAAAGTGTCAGTAGGAGGAAGTATGGCAGTAACATTTACTTTGGATCAGCAACGAGTTATTGATACGAGAAACAAAAATATATTGGTATCAGCGGCTGCAGGTAGTGGAAAAACAGCCGTACTTGTGGAGCGTATCATCAGGCGTATTATGGACCCTAAAGAGCCCGTTGACATAGATAAGATGTTAGTGGTAACTTTTACCAATGCAGCTGCAGCCAGCATGAAGGAGCGTATCAGTAATGCGATTCAGTCAAGACTTGCCATGGAGCCGGAGAATACCCATCTGCAAAGACAGGCCATTCTTGTGCATCAGGCACAGATTACAACCATACACAGTTTTTGCCTTTATTTAATCAAAAATCATTTTGAAGCCATTGGTCTCACGCCTGATTTTACAGTGGCTGATGAAGCCAGTGTGAAGTTATTGGCCGGAGAAATCAAGGAGCAGGTATTAGAAGAGGCCTTTGCAGAAGCCAATGCGGATTTTTTGTATATGGTAGAGTTTATCTGCCACAATGGCAAAGAGAGCAGTTTAGAGGAATATATGGACCAGCTCTATGCCAGAGCTATGAGTATGCCTTTTCCTAAAAGCTGGCTCATGGAGCGAAAAAAGGACTATGATTTTCAGAATCTTAAGGACTTTACAGACACAGATGCCGGTAAATACTTATACCTTCATATTCATGGGCTTTTAAAAAGCTATGAGGAGGCTTACGGGCAGTTGTATAGGATTGCCACACAGCCGGATGGGCCGTATATGTACGCAGACCTTTTGGAAGCAGAGCAGCAGTATCTGCAGAGGATGCTGAAACTGGAAAGTCTGGAGGATATCAGCAGGTTCTTACCGACCATGGACTTTGGCAGGCTTCCGGCAAAAAAGGATGACAGTGTAAATGCTGCAAAAAAAGAATGGGTTAAAAATAAACGTTCTGCTTACAAAAAGGCTATTCAAGAGCTTGGGGCACAATTTTTCGGAAAAGGGCCTCAAAGTATAGAGGTGGAGAACGCTGCCTGCAAAAGAGTAACGGAGGCATTGATTCAGATAACCCTTACTTATATGGAGCGGCTGACAGCGGAAAAAAGGCGTCGAGGCTTAATCGATTTTCATGATATGGAGCATATGGCGTTGGAGATATTGCTGCGTGAAACAGAGGATGGCTTTGAACCTACAGAAATTGCCTGCAGTTATCGGGAGTTTTTTGAAGAGGTTATGGTGGATGAGTATCAGGACAGTAACATGGTGCAGGAATTCCTTGTGACAACTGTGTCAGATATAGCCAAAAGCAATCGATTTATGGTAGGAGATGTGAAGCAGAGCATTTACAAATTTCGATTAGCCAGGCCGGAGCTTTTTATGGAAAAGTATCATTTGTATGCCGGGAAGGATACTGACAAAAATATCCGCATAGATTTAAAGCAGAATTTCCGCAGCAGAAAGGAAGTGCTGGAGGCTACAAACAGCGTGTTCGAAAAGGTGATGCTGCCGGAACTGGGAGGTATTGCTTATGATGAACATGCGGCACTTTATCCTGGGGCGCATTACATAGAAGCACCCGGTATGGAGGCAGAGCTTTTGGTTGTTACAGAGGATAGGCCGGAACATTATGATGCGAAGGAATGGGAGGCATATTGTGTTGCCGGACGTATAAAGGAGCTGATTCGTGAAGGACGTATTTTGGATGAAAGCGGCAATGGTTTGCGTCAGGTTACTTATGGGGACATTGTACTGTTGTTCCGTTCCCCATCCAGCTTTGAAGAAGCATACAAAAAGGTTTTTGAGGAGCAGCAAATTCCTATATTTATGACCTCGGGAAGTGGTTATTTTGATGCGGTGGAAATACAAAATCTGGTAAAGCTTTTACAGGCAATTGAAAATCCTCGTCTAGACATTCCTTTATTTGGTGTATGTACTTCTGTTTTTGGTGGTATGAATGAGAGTCAGTTGGCTAAGGTAAAGGTACATTATAAAGAAGCTTTTCATGACAGAAATATCAAAAAATCAGAACAATGTCTTTATGATATGCTTTGTCTGTATGCAAAGGATTTTCCGGAGAATGAGATTACAGTAATCATTAAGCAGTTACAAGCGAAGTTGCAAAAATATCGCGAGCAAATGGAGTATCTGACGGTTGCGGAGCTTTTATATCAAATTTTGCGGGATTTTCATTATCGTGAATATATCAGTGTGCTGCCTGACGGAGAAAAAAGGCTTGCCAATGTAGCTTTGTTGTTAGAGAAGGCCACTACCTTTGGAGCAGGAAGCTACCGGGGACTGTTTGCTTTTACTTCCTACATAAACCAGTTGCATAAGCAGTCTATTGATTATGGTGAGGCTGGAATGGTGGAGCACACGGATGCAGTTCGTGTCATGAGTATCCATAAAAGCAAGGGGCTGGAATTTCCGGTTGCTATTGTATGTGGTATGGGTCAGAATTATCAAATGCGTGACAAGCAGCAGATGATTTTAATTGACAATGACATGGGCGTGGGGATGGATTATGTAAATCCTCTTCTGCGCAGCAAAAATAAAACCTTACGCAAGAATGTGATTGCATTGAAAATGGAGCAGGAAATTCTGGCAGAGGAGCAGCGCATCTTGTATGTGGCCATGACCAGAGCCAAGGAAAAGTTGATTATGGTTGGATATAAGGCTAAATTTGAAGGGTCGGAAATGCAGGACTCAGAGTTTACTCTTAATTTGACAAAGGGCACCTGTATGCTTTCAGATGTGCTTATGGCAAAATCTTACTTAGATTTATGCCTTTTGGCTCGCGATGAACATAGTCCTGTTGTTATCAGAGAGATGACTATGGAGGACTACGTTGCAAAGGAAATAACGGAGACTGTGAGCCGGGACGAACGCAAGGAATGGCTGCTTACGAGGCTGGAGCAGAGCAGTGTATCCGTGAGTGATATGCAGGCTGATGAACATCAATTATATCAGACTTGCATGGAACACTTTGCGTTTCAGTATCCTTATGATGACTTGAAGGACTTGTACACTGCCACCAGTGTGTCTGAATTGAAAAAGGCTGCCATGAAAGAAGATCAGGTTGATGTACATGATATATTTGAAAAGGAAAGGGAGGCAGAATTGTTTCCATATATTCCACCTTTTATGCAGGAAAAAGTCGAGATGAGCGGTGCAGAGCGCGGTACTGCTTATCATAGGGTGATGGAGCTTGTGGACTTCAGGGTGCCCCCTGTAAAATATGAGGAATGGCAGCAGAGCTTAGAGGAGATGGTAAAAACCGGCAGACTGTCAGAGCGACAGAAGGAGTGTATTTATATTCCTAAATTATGTAAGTTTATGAAGTCTGATATTGCAAGGCGCATGCGAAAGGCTGCAGAAAGTGGTCTTTTACGCAAAGAGCAATCCTTCTATTTAGGCGTGCCGGCTAACGTAGTAAATGCAAGCTTCCCTGCAGAAGAACTAATGCTGGTACAGGGAATTATAGATGCATACTTTGAAGAGGAAGGCGAATTGGTGTTGGTTGACTACAAAACAGACAGCGTGGGAAATGGTCAGGAATTGGTGAAGAGGTATCAAACACAGATGCTGTACTACATAAAGGCACTGGAGCAGACATTGGATAAGAAGGTAAAGGAAGTGATTTTGTATTCGATGTCGCTTGATGAGGAAGTACTGATACAAAAATTATTGGATGAAGGAGAGTGAGTTCTTATGCTTTGGAAACAAAAAAAAGAAACTGTTGCAGTTCTTTTTCCAGCGGCTATATTTGCTATTAATATATTGATTGGAATTAGTTTTAGCAAGTATGGGGATTTTTCGTATATATTTGATGGAGGATGGCAAATTGCGAAAAGTATAGTGCTAGTTACTATATATACAATACTATTTTCTGTGATATTATATAAGTTATACAAGAAAATAGGTGAGATTAAATTAAGAGATTATAATAAGTGCTCGCAAGGAGTTGTATTTGGTGTAAGCTTTATTGTACTTTTGTTATGTTATATGCCCTACCTTTATGCATATTATCCGGGAAGTATTAATTCGGATACTTCACACCAGCTGGCTTCTGCTTTCGGATATGAACTGAATACAAATCATTATCCATTTTTCTCAACATGGCTAATGGGATTTTGTATGAGAGTTGGAACGGCTATTTTGGATAACACGTTTGGTATATTCATTTATGTTTTACTGCAAACGGTGATGCAGGCATTTGCTTTCTCGAACACATTGAGGATTATGGTCAAATGGAAAATGCCGGTATGGATTGTATTGGGAGCAGGAGTTTATTACGCAGTGTTACCTATTTGGGGCGGATATGCACAGTTTATGATTAAGGATACTCTTTATTCCGCAGTTGTGGTTTTGTTCACAACGATGCTTCTGGAATTGCTAGTAGAAAATCGCACCAGTATTAATAAATGCAAAATATTAGGCATTACAGCAGTTGGATTAGTAACTATTTTATTGAGAAATAATGGTGTATACATTGTTCTTCCTTGTTTGTTGGCAGGTACTATTTTCATAAAAAGAGGAAAGAAGAGAAATCTCATGTTTATAGC
The DNA here is from genome assembly GCA_045651105.1 of Lachnospiraceae bacterium. GTDB lineage: Bacteria > Bacillota > Clostridia > Lachnospirales > Lachnospiraceae > RGIG6307. The sequence continues at coordinate 2,232 of JAZRRW010000016.1, read as the reverse complement.
GTTAGCGGTATGTGTAGTGTTTAACTGGGCATATGGAAGTTTGGTTTTGCCTGCAATGCATATTCCAAAGGGTTCTGTGAGAGAAGCACTTTCTGTACCTTTCCAGCAAACGGCTAGGTATGTAAAAGAATATGAAGATGAGGTTACGGAAGAGGAAAAAGCAGCTATAAATGCAGTTTTAGCATATGATTGGATTGCCGAGAACTATGTGGATTATGGGGCTGATCCGGTAAAAAATACTTATAAAGAATATGGAGAAGATGGAGCCAGACTTGGAAATTATTTTAAATATTGGTTCTTAATGTTTTTTAAACATCCAGTTGTATATTTTGAAGCAACAGTTGCAAATAGCTATTACTATTATTGTGCTAATATTAATGGAAGTTTTGAACCTATATATTTGAATTATATTTATTATGACGAGCACACAGAGTGTTTTGATGTGTATCAGCTTGAGGAGAGGGAGGAGTTGCGACAGGAAATTTATGAGTATGCACAAGGTTTTCAGGAACTTCCAATTATTGGATTGCTTTTTAGTCAGGGCTTTTATACGTATGTGTTGATAGGGATGATAGGATTGTTTTGTTATAGAAAAAAATATAAATATATAATTGGACTATTACCAAGTGCACTAAGTGTTTTAATTTGTGTGGCATCTCCTGTTAATGGCAGTTATAGGTATTTTTTGCCTGTCATTGGCTGTACATGCATATGTTTAGCTTATTGTATTAAGTGTAAAGAATTGGAACGTAATGATTAAATTTGAATTTAACTATAGGAAAAGTACAGGGGTATTGTGACATAGTGAAAGTCACATACCCCTGTAAGTTTTCATTTAGTTTGCTAATGTCTTAATTCTTGCCAGGGCTTCTTTAACCGGGGGCAGTGTAATCACGATGAAAGTGATAATGGCCTCTGTAAAAATATAAGCACCATTGTAGCAAATAGAATAAATAGGTACTGACATGCCATATCCTGCAGCGCTGCTTCCAAAGAAAGCAACCCCGGAGATAAAAGCAAATATAAAACGCCCAAGAATACTTATAGTATATCCTTTATACAGGCCATATTTGCTGTTTGCAAACATTCCGGATAATCCCAGCGCACCAAAGGCGAAGATGTAATCGATAAATAACTGCGGTAAACTGATTACATATGGGTCAATAATTAATTGCAGCAGTCCATAAGCAATAGCAGTTAAGATACCCGTACGAAGCCCATACCAGTAACCAATTAAACTAATAAACAACATACTCATTAGTGTTACAGAGCCTCCCATTGGCATACGCCAGATTTTTAAATTGGACGTTAACACAGCCAATGCCATGCTCATGGCGCAGAAAACCAAATGTCTGGTGGCAAGTTTGCGTGACTTGGTAAAAAATGCGGCAGCCAAAAGCAAACACAGCATAATTACAATAAGAGCCATGTAGCCCCAGATAGTCAATTCATAGTAGTTGCCCCATTCCGGGTCAACAATTTCCTTTGCAAAAATTTCTAACATAAAAAATCCTCCTTGGTTTCTAGGAGGAAGCAATAAAGCGAACAGAGTTATTACGTGCACTTAATAAATCTGTTTCGTATTGTATAACAGCCAAGTACTGTAGCTGTTATAAATCTGCTTCCTTACGCCGGTATTAACCGGTTCAAGTTATGAGGGTTAGAGTGTTGGGCACTCAATCTCAGCAATTGCTCCCCTAGCATATATGTATTGGTAACTTGTACCACTGCTAATATACACCTAAATATTGCTTATGTCAAGCTTCGGTTTGTAGGGGTGTGGCCACCCCAGTTTTTCAATAAAGGAAGGTATCACACGCTCATTTTTGGGGACGCTCCCGCTCAACGAAAGGCTGCAGCGGTACTAAGCTCGACTTCGGCACTTATGCCTCGTCTCGCTAAGGACCGGCGCCTTTCAATGACCCCATAAACGAGTGTGTGATACCTTCCTTTTCTGTAGTACTACATGGCCGCAGAACATACAAACCGCTTAATAAAATTAGACTGACTACCCCAGTAAAAATACTACCACAGACACTGCTACACACAATCTGGTAAGCTTTTTTTGCAAATGGAAGCTTACTCATTATAGTTGAACGGTTTATGTGGTATGCAGCCGTCATAGTAGTGTGTTGAAGGGAGGCTTTACGATTTTATTTATGGGGTCATTGAAAGGCGCCGGTCCTTAGTGAAGCAAGGTGTTTACACCGCAGCTGAACTTAGTACCGCTGC
>JAZRRW010000015.1:0-5237 GCA_045651105.1 Lachnospiraceae bacterium | reverse complement strand
TTGATATATATTAGGAGGTCTCTTCATGGAAACAGAAAATTATGGAGCACTGATTAAAGATTTAAGAATACAAAATGGACTGACACAAAATCAGGTAGCGGAATCTCTCGGTGTTACTCCCGGCTATATCAGCAACGTGGAAAATAACCGTACCGCAATGTCCCTGCGTATATTAACCTACTATGCACGTCTTGTAGGATGTTCCCTGGATTCCCTTGTAGGCGAACTGGAACCGGAATATGCGGAAACCGCCCTTGACCGAAAATTGTATCAGGCTATTACAAAATTAGATACAGAAGCAAAAGAAAAATTACTGAAAACCATAGAATTATGGACAATATAGAAAAATATGGTAGGAGCGATTAAAATTCTCGCCCCTACCGCCCCAACTTGAGGTGAAATTTTTGCACCTCAAGAAAAAAATACTAGGACTGCTCTTCTCCTCCGCTCCAAAATAACACACACAACAAACACCACCATGGCCAGAGCACTCACCATCATCCCCACTCTAATCCCCGGCACATGATACTCCAGTACCACCTCATGTGTGCCTGCCGGCAGGTCCACCGCCAGGAATATATCTTCAAAGCTTTTAAGCTCAGTTTCTTCACCATCCACCAAGAGCTTCCAGCCCTCTTCAACAGGAATGGAAATAACCAGAGCGCCTTCTTCTGCCAGGGTCACCGTTCCTTGCAGATATCCTTCTTCGTGTTTGTTTATGTCAAGTGTTTCTCTGCCAAGCTCATCCATTACACGTGACAGAACATCTAAGTCCAGTTTATATGCTTCAAAGATCTTAAACTTCTTATCCGTGTCCACCGTCTCTACAGTGGCAGTTTCACCGGTCTTCAAAGTACCTACATCTATCAGATAGTCAAAGCCGGCCTGGGTATATTTCCTGGAAGAGCCGTTTATAGTGGCCTTCACATCGGAAACAGAGTGTTTGCCCAGATAAACGTATATATAGGCCTCCTCCCCGGCATTAATCGTATATTTCTGGTCATTTATCTTTGCACTTTCAACCGGAACAAGCAAATCCTCTTCTATGCCCAGCAGGTGGCATAAATCATTCTGTGCCTTAACCGGATTATAATCGCTTAAGTCCCAGTTTTCTGCCAAATCCGTGTCTACCACATAACCCATTGGCAAGGTATAGTTGCATTGATATAAGCACCCTGTGTCATCAGAATACACCAGCTTATACAAGGCATTTTCCATGCTATCATCGGTTCCAAGCATATACTTGATGCCAAGCATGGCATGCATGAGCGGTGTGGCACCCTCCGTACTATGTGAAGCAGTACCGGAGCTCATGCCCAATGCCTCATAAAATGCCCTGATTCCGCTATTTACGGATGAGGAAAAAAAGGTAGCTGAATTAATATTCCACATCAAACCATCGTTCTTGGTTTTGCGCTCAAGGATTTCCGTACGATATAACCCTGTATCGTTCTCTTTAAGCCAGCTGACTGCACCCTCTCGCTCAGCATAAAACTTATTGTAATTAGTTCGGTTGCTTGTACGAATGCTTGTTTCAAACATATTGCAGGACAGCTCAGCCACAACCAATATCAATACTATCACCTTTAAAACAACCTGATACTTTTTCAGCAGTGCAAACCACTTTTGCTCTTCCAGATATTCCTGCATCTGCGGAATATTACAGATACAATATACGGCGATGACAATAAAATAAATGCGAATAATCCCCAAGGTCAACCCATAGGACCAAGTATCTGCATTCACTACCTCCATATGTACACCGGCTGCAGCAATGACACCATAGCAAAGTGCTCCTGATAAAAGAAGCTCCCATATGCGGACTGCCTTTAAGTTTAAATACACCTCGTAGCCCATCACCAGTACCAACCACACGTACAGGTACACCTGTCTTGCAGGCAGACTGTTGGGGAAGTTAAAACCATGCCATACAAAATCCAGTACGTTGCACATAAAGCTGAGCCAGAAAACCGCTATGAGTGCCAGTTTCCCTGCTCTTTCCTTTATGGATATATTTCGGTTAAAGGCATACAAACCAAGCAGCAACAGCGCAGCGGCTCCACAATAAAGATGCGGCCAGTGCTTATCACTCATCTCCATAGGCACCTTCATGCAGTGTCTGGCCATCATCTCCAGAAAATTCATATACCACTCTATCTTATCAGGAAAGGCAGTTCCTACTCTACCGGTACTGCCCATTGCAAAATATGCCGGTATGAGAAGCCCCGCTGCCATACCGCCGGCAAGAAGGGAATAACCCCCAAATTTTAGGCTTACGCGCCACTTGATACTCCACGGCTTCCAGAGGACCAGTGTCACAAAATAAAGCACCAGGAAAATACACAGCATAATACTGAGGTACATATTGGTAAAAATGCTAAGCGCCAGCAAAATACAATACTTGATGCCCTTGCCTTCCTCCACCAGTTCCTCTAAAGCACGCAGCACGAAAGGAGCCAGTACAATCACATCCAGCCACATAATATTCCACTGATAAGCGGCCATGAACCCGGACAATGCATAGGCACAGCTAAAGAAGAGAATACCCAGCTCCACTTTATCAAAGCGTTTTCTCAGATAATAGGCGAAGCTTAAACCTGCCAGACCCATTTTACATAGGATGAGTGCTGTCATAAACTCTGTAACATATACCCTTGGTACCAGCACCATAAGCAGATTTAACGGACAAGCTAAATAGTACGCATAGACTGCCGCGGTATTGGAACCAAGTCCCAGCTGCATACTATAGGCAAAGCCTTCGCCACTTTTCAGTTTATCATACATGCCGGTAAAAAACTGTAGGTACTGGCTATACATATCATTTCGCAGAAAATTCCTCTCACCAAAGGGATATATTTTGGCTTTGGCACACCCTATTACCATTACCAGGACAGGGATTAAAAAAGCCATTATATAAATGATTGCAGTTTTCAAACGATTGTTTTTTATAAAGCTCATGGTATCTGTTGTATCCTTTGCATTATTTCTTAATTTCTTATTTTTATCTTAATTATACATACAAATTATGTATAATGTCAAATTACCCCTATCTTTTTTTGAAAAAAAAGTTTAAAATAGAGTTATATTTCTTTTAAAAGTAAATTTCTTTTCATATACAGGAGGACAAACACATGTTATTTAAGTCCAAAGAGGTCAAGCCCGGATTACATATTATCCTGGTTGGCTGCGGTAAGGTAGGTGCTACGATTATCGAACAGCTTTGTAAAGAAGGCCATGACATAACCGTTATCGACAAGAGTTCTGCGCGTATTCAGGAAATTACCAATATGTATGACGTTATGGGTCTGACCGGCAACGGTGCCAGCTACAGTGTTCAAATGGAGGCAGGCATTGAGCAGGCTGATTTGCTGATTGCAGTAACAGATTCCGATGAATTAAATCTGCTGTGCTGTACCATTGCCAAGCAGGTAGGTCGTTGCGCTGCCATTGCCAGAGTACGTACCCCTGACTACAGCAAGGAAGTTAATTATCTTCGTGAGAAGCTGGGCCTTGCCATGATTATTAACCCGGAGCTGGAGGCTGCCAATGAGGCTGCCCGCATTTTAGGTCTTCCTACTGCTCTTGAGGTAAACTCTTTTGCACATGGACAGGCTGAAATGATTAAATTTAAAATTCCGGAGGGTAATGTTTTAGATGGTCTTACTGTAGCCGAGCTGGGCAGCAATATTACCAATAACATCTTGATGTGCGCTGTAGAGCGTGATGGGGAAGTATATATTCCAAAGGGACATTTTGTTCTGAGAAAGGACGACGTGGTAAGCTTTGTTTCTTCACGAGATGATTCCAGAGATTTCTTTGAGAAGATTGGTTTTGAAACCAATCAGGTACGTAACGCCATGATAATCGGCGGTGGCAAAGCCTCCTACTATCTGGCTAAGCAGCTGCTGCACATGGGTATTGCTGTAAAGATTATCGAAAAGGATCGCGCCCGTTGTGAGGAATTGAGTATTCTGTTGCCGCAGGCCATCATTATTAATGGCGATGGTTCCGACCAGGAGTTACTGGATGAAGAGGATATCACCCATGTAGAATCCTTTATTCCACTGACCGGCATTGACGAGGAAAATATTCTGCTGACCCTTTATGCAAAGCAGAAGTCACATGCCAAGGTTATTACCAAGATTAACCGCATCAACTTTAAAGATGTAGTCAGCAAGCTGGATTTAGGCAGTCTGATTTATCCGCGCTATATTACCTCCGAGGCAATTATTGCTTATGTCCGCGCCAAGAAGGACTCTATGAACAGCAATATTGAGACTTTGTATCATATGTTTGATCATCGCGTGGAAGCTATTGAATTTAATGTAGACCAGGACTCTCCGGTTACCAACATCCCGTTAAAGGACTTAAAGCTCAAAAAGGATATTTTGATTTCCTGTATTAACCGTAACGGTGCCATCATTATTCCAAGCGGTCAGGATGCCATTCTACGCGGTGATACTGTCATTGTGGTTACTACACATGCCGGCTTTACCGACATTCAGGACATTCTGGCTTAAAGGAGGGACGTATGAATACTTCTATTATTCGTTATGTTTTAGGCCAAGTACTCAAAATTGAAGGTCTGTTCATGTTACTTCCTTGCATCGTAGCAGTTATTTACAGAGAGTCCGGCGGCTTTGTTTTTCTGGGTACTGCCCTTTTAAGCATTTTAATTGGCATCTTAATGACCATACGTAAGCCTTCCAGTCATGTATTTTACTTAAAAGAAGGCTGTGTTACCACTGCATTAAGTTGGATTTTGCTTAGTATGTTCGGTGCCTTGCCTTTTACCATCAGCGGAGAAATACCGTCCTTTACGGATGCCTTGTTTGAAACCATCTCCGGCTTTACTACAACCGGTGCCAGTATTCTGAGCAATGTAGAAGCACTTTCTCACTGCATGCTTTTCTGGCGCAGCTTTACCCACTGGATTGGTGGTATGGGCGTATTGGTGTTCCTGCTCGCCATCATTCCTTTGAGCGGCGGCTCCAACATTAACCTGATGCGTGCAGAAAGCCCGGGACCTTCCGTAGGCAAACTGGTGCCCAAAATGAAGCTGACCGCCCGTATTTTGTACTCTATCTATTTGTTTATGACCATACTAATGCTGATTTTACTGTTATTCGGTGACATGCCTTTATTTGAAGCCCTTTGCACCAGTTTTGCTACTGCCGGCACCGGTGGCTTTGGTGTCCTTAACAGTAGTATGGCTTCCTACTCCCCGTACATTCAAT
>JAZRRW010000014.1:0-10361 GCA_045651105.1 Lachnospiraceae bacterium | reverse complement strand
TTTCCTTACATTCCTTACAGTCCATCAACGGGTCAGAGAAACCGCCCAAATGCCCGGAAGCAATCCAAGTCTGTGGGTTCATAAGGATAGCACAGTCTACACCCACGTTATAAGGGTTTTCCTGCACAAACTTCTGCCACCATGCTTTTTTTACGTTGTTTTTTAATTCAACGCCCAGATTACCATAATCCCAGGTATTGGCAAGACCGCCATAAATTTCACTGCCGGGATATACAAATCCTCTTGCTTTTGCTAAAGCAACAATTTTTTCCATTGTTTTTTCCATAATACTATCTCCTCTGAAATTAATTTAAGTATATCATATAATTATTTATATATTACATAAAACGGCCCCACGGCATTTGTTACAGGCTGTACGCCCTTCTTACCGGCAGCACTTACATTCTCACTGTGATACACCACATTACCGCTTAATCTGACTGCCACAGGCTCATTCCATACAAAAAGCTTATAGCCCTGTACTGCTTCATCCTTCATCATTACACTGCTGCCATCCTTTACAGAAAGAAGCTTTGTATCGCCCTTATAGCCCTCCTTCAGTGCCTGGCTGACCGTACCGGCATAACAGCTGGTGCCCATAAAAGCTGCATAGTGCGAAAGAGAATCAAAGGTGTACTCAAAATGTAACACGCCCTCCTCAACCACTGCATTGCTGATAGTCACTCCGGTGCCATATTCTGTCACCTCAGACTGCGCCATACTTTTCAACTCCTCCAAATCATAAGCCGGATCAGAAAAGTCAGATACAATGGTGTAGGTTGCCGTTCCATCCTTTAAAAGGCTTAAGGTATCCGTTTCAATCACATCCGGACTACCACACCCTGAAAGACACAAAAAAACTGCAAGCCCAAGTCCCAATATTCGATTTTTTTTCATATATTCTCCTCACTTTGTAATGATAAGCACGGCCTATCTACATAGTTATTTTACATTATAAACAATAAATTCAAATTTTTCAACCTAGAGTTTCGATTATTTCCAGACTTTTAAATTTTTTATCCATGCACTTAGCACAATATCTGGCTGCACAGCCCATAAGCTCTGTTAAAAGCTCCTCTGAAAGCGTAAAACGAAACAGTTTTTCTATAGGAGACTGCACAATATAAGAAATGGTATATGCACAGCCGCTGCCCTCATCCATATCCGGAAACAGGCCGGGAAACTCACCATTTACCGCAATCGCCTTAATTTCAAAAACAGCCCGTACCAAACGATTATCATAGGCAGGATGAATAAGTGCCCTCAAGGACTGATATAAAAGCTTTAAAAGCTCCTTATCGTCATTATTCTCTCTGCCGTAATAGTCCGCAACCTCCATAAAATAGATGCCTACGTAAGCACCCAGGAAATCGTCTCTAAGCTCTTCAAAGAAATTCTCAATATGTACATCCTGTAAAGTATACGCATTCTTTCCAGGATATAATTTAAATTCACCAAAACAGAACGGGTTGGTAGAAGCCATAAACCGGTTCCCCGGTCTTCTGGCTCCCCTGGCAAAGGCGCTGACCTTTCCGCGCTCTTTTGTCAAAATAACCACCCTTCTGTCATATTCACCTATAGGTTCCGATTTGAGAATCATCCCCGTCACATGTACTAAATCCTGCATAGGTGTTACTGCAATCCTCTCTGGAATTTGTCCGGTTTACCATATCCTTTTCCCTTAAGCCAGCATAAGCCAGATAGTCCGTGATACGTCCGGTTTTTGAAAACCTGTTCCAATATTCATCCTTAGTCATAGTGTAAGCACCTCCACCATACTTAGTATCTGTATGGCAGTGCAATCTATACTGGAACTAATTGGTTATTATTTGCCGTCCTTTGGATTATAGCCAAAATTTTTCATCAGAAAATCGCTGTCACGCCAGTCCTTTTTAACCTTAACCCAAAGCTGTAAATTAACCTGCATTTCCACTAAATCCTCGATATCCGGCCGTGCCTGCATGCCGATTTTCTTGAGCATACTGCCGCCCTTACCGATAATAATGCCCTTATGAGAATCACGCTCACAAACAATAGTAGCATCAATATCCACAATATGCTCACGATATTTCATACTGTCAACAGAAACAGCAATGCCATGAGGAATTTCGTCAGACAAAAGACGCAGTGCCTTTTCTCTGATAAGCTCGGATACAATCTGACGCATTGGCTGGTCCGTCACCGTGTCTTCATCATAAAAAGCCTCTCCATATGGCAAATATTTAAATATACATTGTATTAAAGTATCCGTATTGGTACCCTTCAAAGCAGAAACCGGTACGATTTCATCAAAATCCAGCTGTTTGCGATAGGTATCAATAAAGCCTAAAATTTCGCTTTTCTTTACCGTATCTACCTTGTTAATCACTAAGATCTTTGGTGTTTTGGTCTTTTTCAGCTGTTCAATAATATACTGCTCTCCGGCACCAATATAGTTGGTAGGCTCCACCAGCCACAAAATTACATCCACCTCAGAAAGAGTTCTCTGGGCCACCCCTACCATATAATCTCCCAATTTATTTTTGGCCTTGTGAATACCGGGTGTATCCAAAAACACAATCTGACCTTCTTCACTGGTATACACAGTCTGAATACGGTTTCTGGTTGTCTGTGGCTTGTTAGAGGTAATAGCTATCTTTTGCCCTATTAAGTGGTTCATCAAAGTAGATTTACCCACATTCGGCCTGCCGATTAAGGTGGCAAAGCCTGCTTTATATTGTTCGTTCATCCTTTTTATCCTTTGCATTTTATTAAAATAACTGTACAGTTGTATCAAATATTTCCTTTGCCTTAGTAAGCTTTTCTGCATTGCCTACCACACAAAGTGCCTCTTCAGACATAAAGGCGCGGATATGCTGTGTGAGCGCCCTGATATCCTCCACCGTACACGTAAGCACCTGATTTCTTTCTGCCTGAATATCCTCTTCTGATCTGCAGGTCATAAATCCGCCCAGCGAGAAGGTACCCAGTGCAGACGGAGTCATAGGCGCATCCAGGTCGCTGACAGCACCAATCACATACTGCGTCATAGTACGCTCATCTGCCGCAAATGCTTCCACTGCTGCCGCTGCTTTTTCATACACATCAATGGTTTTTTCTAAATTAGGGTCTCTGTAAGACACAAAATAACTGTCACCGGTCTTGCCAAAGGAACACATGCAGCCATAGGCACCGCCCTTGACACGAACCTGCGTCCACAAATATTCATACCCCATAATTACCTTTAACACTAGCAATGCTCCGGTATAATCTAAGCCCTTCTTAAAGAAATTACCTGCACGACATACATACTGCACCTGACCGGAGGTCATAAGGCCTTCGTTTCTCTTTGCGATTACAGGCTCAAAGCTTCCTGTGCGAACCTGACCGGTATAAAGCTTGTCCCCGATTACAGGAACTAATTCGGCCCACTTTTCGATACCACTGTCCTCAGCAGTAATATCTGCCATAAAATTCTCCTTGCGGAAAAGAATACATGAAAGCTCTGTTAACTTTGCCGCAGCTTCTTCGTACATTTCCTCGAAATTACGCTCTAACACCTCAAAGAAGCGATACTGTGTGACACCATTCATCACTTCATTGATGGCTGCGGACCTGCTGAAATAAGACATAGCTCTCACTGCTGCCACATTATGTGCAGCCCCTGTCATCTGCCCCTGCAATCTGCTCTTGCCTTCTGCAATAATTTCATACAGACGCTTCTTATCCTCATACACCGTATCCAACAACATTTCCAGCATCAAATCGGCTGCTGCTTCCATATCTTCATACATCACCTTACACTTTAGCTCAAAGGTTACTGTAGCCTTATCAAAATCATCCGCATGGGTATAAATATTGGTTACAGGATTGATACCACCGGTTACTAAGTTAATTTCGTTAAACAAATCACTGTAGCTGTGCTTGCCGGTATCCATATACCCTATACACGCCCTCAACAGAGAAAGATACGGGAACAAGTCCTGGGGAACATTTTTTGTATCAAACAACAGCCTAATATAAGCAATCCCATTGGTATAAACAGGATGTGTCAGAAGCTTTATACCCTGAACCTCTTTTAAATCGTTCACATAATGCTGAATATCTGTTTTTAAATCCTCTCTCTTTAACAATGGTATACTTGCTACAGCCTCCGGGGTGTCCTCCCTGTCCTGATAAGCCTCTAAGGCCTCCATATCCGCCATAATCTGCTGTAACTCACCCTCACTCAGGCGGGCCTTAATGTCCGCCATTTTCTTTGCAAAAGCCTGCTCACGCTTTGCAGTAAGACCGGTCTCCGGATACATCACAAGAATGGTTTTGTGTGTATTTTGCAATAAATACTTCTCAACTAAGTCTTCAAAATACCCCTGAGATGCCTTTTCCTTCAGTACAGCATACCTGTCATCGGCTTCTAAGTGTAAAAACGGAGCATCATCCCCATAATTCCAGCTATCCATGGCTGTGAGCCCCCACATAAGCCCTTTTGGCCATCTGCCAAAATCGGCTTCCTTATAACGGAACTCAAAATAATGCAGAGCTGCCATAATAGACTTCTTATCAAAGCCTTCGGCTACAATACGCTTTAATTCACGCTCAATGATGGCAACAAACTCGTCCTTCTGACCTTCCTTGGCATCCTTTGCAACAATACTGAAATATGGCTGATAAATACCATCCTCGAAATTTGAATAAACATCCTTGCCAATCCCTGCATCCAAAAGGGCCTGCTTGACAGGTGCACCCGGTGCAGAACAAAGTGCATAATCCAAAATCTCCAAAGCCAGACAAAGCTCGGCATCCAGGCTGGTGCCTGCCACCACATTATAGCTTAAATATGCCTTATCCAGAGCATCCTCGCCTTCCATCACAGGATATGGCTTTCTAAGCTCCCTGCCCGTTTTAAAAGGCTCCTGCATCACAATTCCGGTATTTAATTCAGCAATCCCTTCATCCTCTACAGAAAAATCCTTTAAATAAGCTTCATGGATGAATAAAAGCTTCTCCCATACATCCATATTGCCATACAGATAAATAAAACTATTGGCCGGATGATACAGGGTACTGTGAAATTCCACAAACTGCTCATAAGTCAAATCCGGAATATGCTCCGGGTCCCCGCCGGACTCCACACCATAACATGTATCCGGGAACAGAGAATTTAAAATCTCCCTCTCCATGACATCATCTGCATTGGAAAAAGCCCCCTTCATCTCATTATAAACTACACCATTGATGGTAAGCGGTCCATCCGGACTATCCAGCTCATAATGCCAGCCTTCCTGCCTGAAAATATTTTGCTCCTCATAAATCTTTGGATAAAACACCGCATCCAGATAAATATGCATCAGATTTTGAAAATCCTGCTCATTACAGCTGGCAATCGGATAAAGTGTTCTGTCCGGATATGTCATGGCATTTAAAAAGGTATTAAGAGACCCCTTTGCCAATTCAATAAACGGATCCTTTACAGGAAAATTCTTAGAGCCACACAAAACACTATGCTCCAAAATATGAGGCACACCGGTGGAATCTGTAGGCGGTGTACGAAAACCAATGTAAAAAACCTTGTTCTCATCCTCATTGGAAATCACAGCCACTCTGGCTCCCGTACCTTTGTGCCTTAAACGATAGACTACAGCATTTAAATCCTTGCTTTCCCGCTCCTCTTCTATATAATAAAAATCTAAAACCTGCTCCTTCAAACTCATAAAACACCTCAAAAAACAATATATACATAGAGTTTAACATATTTTTCAAAATTATCCAACTATTAAAATAAAACTTTTAACGTACAAAAGCTGCCGCAAACGCGACAGCCCTGTATGTAGCTTCAATAACATAATTTTTGAGCCAGCCGCATAGGAGCGAACTGGCTCGTGTAAAAGGGGAATTTTACTTAATAAAAATTAAGTAAGCGCCTATGCGCATTATTAATATAACACACCTTTCGACAAAATGCAATACTTTTTTTAAAATTTTTTTAAAATTTTTTTAATTTTTTTTCAAGCATTTTTTAGGTCATTTTTACACTGAAAATGTCATAATTGCCAGCTTGGAAAACTGGATTTCCTGCACCACAATGCCCAGCTTTTCCTTTTCTGACTTAGAGAGTGCCACGAACTCTTTCAATTTATAAACATGTTCTTTGTAAATCCATTCACTTTTGCCAAAGAGGCGCTTTACCTCTGTCAGCTGTGACACTTTAATCTTGGTGCGCAGCTGGGCAAAGACTTCGTAAATGTAGCCTTCAGGCCTCATGTAGTAAAAGATGCTTTCAAAGGTATCCTCATTATCCACTTCCTGTAAAATATGCCGCATCACGATAGAACGGAATTTAAAAGGTATTTCCTCCTCTTTTGCAATGTCTCCAAAGCTAAATCTGGCACCAACATACAACGCCCCTGTATCTTGCAAAATATATCTGTAATCCTGATAATCTAACATTACACATTTTTTCCTTCAAAGTATTCGATAGCATCACCGCTTAAGCGGATAGCTTCTTCAATGTCTTCTATAGCCATGCCGGTTTCCTTGCTAAGCTCTAAAGGTGTAATCTTCTTACGTAAATCCTCGGAGAGCTCTCTTGCTGCATCGGACACCTTATTGACCAAATCCATTGTTTTCTGGTCTTCCCTCACCTGTTCGGCAGTAAGACCGATATATTCCTCCATGCCGTCCATAATCATTTTGGCAAGCATGCCCTCTGCCTCAGAGGCATTTTCCAAAGCACCCAGCATGGACACTCCCATGGCAAGAGCCACATTGCCCTCCCCAATTAAATCCTCCAGATACACCCCCTGCCCTGCATAAAGCTTGGCAATCTCCACCACCTGCGGCAAAAAAAGCAGGGTCAGACGCTCCTGCGCAGACTTATCCCCTGCCATGGCAGACAAGGTAATGGCCTCTCTTTCACCGGAGGTTACTTCCGGCAAATACTTTAACTCCTCCAGATAGGTATCCAGATAGTCTACATCCTCCTCTGACAAAAAGCTGTCCGGATCCACAGCCTCCTCAACACCAATCTTTTGCTTATGCAGATAATCATACACCATCTCCATTTGCTCCGAACCAAACTCCAAAGGAGCAAAGGCAGTCTCTACCTGCTCCCTTGACACGATATGATTTTGCTCCTTTGCCACACTTTTAATATATTCTAAAGTTTTCGCAAATAATAGTTCCTTTTCCATATTTCCCCTCACTTTATTTTATATGCTCATGGGTAAACAAATGATTAGAGCAATATTCATAATTACCGTTACATTTACTGCAAAATCTAAATTCCAGATTGGAATCAAACTCGTCCGTAACACCACAGATGGTACATTTATGCCTATGAGCCGGTGCCATTTTAACGGCCTTTTTTACTTCCTGATTGTACTTCTGTCTGCGGATAATCTGCTTTGGATTAATGGCCACCTTATTAGTTAAAAGGAAAATACCGATATTTAACAGTGCTGCACCAACCGCAAACTTTATAAAGAAAGCACCTGTAATAAACGTATATACCAACAAAAGCAGGTCTATAATTCCCAGAACCTTTACTTTAAGCGGAATCACAAAAAATAACAAAACCTGCATATCCGGGAAGGTGGCTGCATATCCCATAAAAATAGCCAGATTAATATAATACGTTGAAAAAGCGGCCAATGCACCTAATGCAGAATAATATGCCAAAAATTCTCCTGTAGCGCCCATCACATACTTCAAATATGCAAGCATCAGAAAACTGGAAATAATGGTAAGCACAATGCCGCCCAAAATATATTTGCTGAACTTGGCAGTGCCCCAGATATTTTCAAGCAGCGTACCTATTCTGTAATAAAAATAAAGCATAATCAGCGTAAAAAAGTCAAAGCGGTCCGGTGGTATCACAAGCCAGGTAACAACCCTCCATACCTGTCCCTGTAAAATCTGGTACGGGTCCAGTGTTAAATAAGGCAAAAGATTGGGACTAACAATCTGCAAAATATATCCGATAGCGTATCCTGCTATAAGTAACGCTGTCAGATTTGGAATACCAAAATTTTTCCTGGAATTTTTATTGTACTGTATCATAAAATTATACCCTTTCAAAAATAGTCACTTTATTTATCATACCAAACCTTTTGCAGAAAGTAAATAATAGTTTTCACTTTAGTCGCATAAGATGTTAGAAAGCTTATGTTTATTTTAGGGGAATGTATATGCCAACAGTAATTTTAGATGCAGGACATGGTGGTTCAGATTTCGGTGCAATGTATCAGGGCAGACGGGAAAAGGATGATAATCTGGCCCTTACCCTTGCAGTAGGTGATTTGCTTGCTCAGGCCGGTATAGATGTACTTTATACCAGAACTACTGATATTTACGAAACACCGACAGCTAAAGCGCAGGAAGGCAACGCAAGCGGCGCCGACTATTTTATTTCCATACACAGAAACTCCAGTCCTATTCAAAATCAATATACCGGCATCGAGAGTCTGGTTTATAATCGTAACAGTACTGCTGCGGGCATTGCCAGAAATATCAACCGTAATCTGGAAGCAGTTGGCTTTGCCAACCAGGGGATTAATGAACGTCCAAACCTAGCAGTACTCAGGCGTACCCGTATGCCGGCGGTGTTGGTGGAGGCCGGCTTTATCAATAACGATAATGACAACGCACTGTTTGATGCACAGTTTGATGCCATTGCACAAGCCATTGCGGATGGAATTTTGGATAGTATTACGTAAAAAGGGTGTAGCCACGGCTACACCACTCTTTTGCAAAAAGCCGCTACATCCTCATAAACCTGCTCTTTGCCTGTCTCATTTAAAATTTCATGACGCATATTCTTGTACAGCTTGCCGGTGACATTCCGGTAGCCTCTGCCCCTCATAAAATCCACTGACGCCTGAAAGGCCTTTCCATTCGTAATACACGGGTCCATTTCTCCGGCAATAAAATGAATCGGAAGCTCCGGCTTTGCGACCTGCCAACCTTCTTTGCTATATGTATCCTTCATGAGACCAAGCAATGCTTCATAACCATTCAATGTGAAGGAATATCCACAAAAAGGGTCTGCATTATACTGTAATACCACTGCCTTGTCACTGCAAATCCATGCATTTTTAGTCTGCTCTTTTTTGAAGGGCTTCTCGAAGGAGCCCATTACCATGGTGTCTACCAGTTTTGATTTGCCATAACCCCCTTTAAACTTTTGCAAAAAACGTACCAGACCAATGCCTGCTCCAGCCATAGGATTGGCACTTGGACTGCCACAGACAATCAGTCCGTCAATCTCACTGCCATACTTTTTGATAAAGCAACGCACTGCCAGCGAACCCATACTGTGCCCCAGCAAAAAATACGGCAATGCTCCAAATTGAGCCTTGGCTTTTGACATAACCTGATAAATATCCTCTACCACCGCCACCTTGCCGTTTTCATAAAAAAATCCTAAATCCCCGGCAGCCTTAATACTCCCACCATGACCTCTATGGTCATGAATGACGCAGGCATAACCCTGACCAGCCATAAACTCCATAAACGGTACGTAACGTTCCTTATGCTCACACATGCCATGCACAAGCTGAAGGACTGCCTTAGGGCTTTCAGGTGCCATGATTAGCGTATCTAAAAGTAATGCATCCTGATTGGAAGTTATTTTGATGTATTCTTTCCGCATATGACTCTCCTACACTTAGAGGCTTGCAGAAACCTCCGCAAGCCCCTTCCATATACCATAATTATTACAGCAAGCTCATATATAACTCTGTAATTTCTTCCACACTGGTTTCTCTCGGGTTACCAGGTCTGCACGCATCGTCATAAGCGGACTGTGCAAGGAACGGAACATCTTCCACCTTCACAATATCCTTTAAGTCTGCAGGAATACCAACATCCTTTGATAACTGCTTCACTGAGTCGATTGCCGCCTTTCTGTACTCTTCCTGAGTCATGTCATCAACGCCTTTGACGCCCATTGCTCTGGCAATTTCACGATATTTCTCGCCGGTAGCCGGTGCATTGTACTCCATAACAGTCGGAAGAATGATAGCATTGGCAACACCGTGTGGGGTATCATATAATGCACCAAGTGGGTGTGCCATAGAATGAACAATACCTAAACCTACGTTAGAGAAGCCCATACCTGCTACATACTGACCCAGTGCCATGCCCTCTCTGCCTTCCGGAGTGTTATCAACAGCACCACGTAAGCTTTTTGCGATAATTTCAATAGCCTTAATATGGAACATATCGGATAATTCCCAAGCGCCTGCTGTGATGTAACCCTCGATTGCATGTGTAAGTGCATCCATACCGGTTGCAGCGGTAAGTCCCTTTGGCATAGTAGCCATCATGTCAGGGTCAACGATTGCAACTACAGGAATATCATGAGGATCAACGCACACCATCTT
>JAZRRW010000013.1:0-2755 GCA_045651105.1 Lachnospiraceae bacterium | reverse complement strand
TGCTTTTGGCAGAGGGACTAAATCGTCTGGAATCAGGAGAGTCTTTTGATTTGAATGCAGAGCTTCAAAAGCTTTTGGCAGGAGATATGTCTAAAAAGAAACGCCGGAGGCTTTTATCTCAGGAGCAGTGGATATTTATTGTGGATATTATAGGTGGTGCTGTTATTATAGGTGTGATAATAGCTTTGTTGGTCTGGAATATTCAGTAGTGTGGGTGTATTATGGAAAAGGTTGTATTAATTGACGGATTAAGTATTTTAAACAGAGCATTTTATGGAGTTCCTCTTCTCACAAACAGTGAGGGCTTTCATACCAATGCAATTTATGGTTTTTTAAATATTATGTTCAAAATATTAGAGGAGGAGCAGCCGGATTATCTTGCAGTTGCTTTTGATGTGCATGCACCTACCTTCAGACATTTGATGTATGCAGATTATAAAGGGACACGTAAGGGGATGCCGGATGAGCTTAGAGAGCAGGTTCCTGTGATGAAGGAGCTTTTATGTGCCATGGATATTTCTATTTATGAGCAAGCAGGCTTGGAGGCTGACGATATTCTGGGCACTCTGGCTAAGAAGGCTGAGGCAGAGGGAAAGGCTGTCAGTCTGATTTCCGGTGACAGGGATTTATTACAGATTGCAACGGACAGGATTAAAATCCGCATTCCAAAGACCCGCATGGGTAAGACAGAGATTGAGGATTACTATGCGGAGCAGGTTTTTGAGAAATATGGTGTGACTCCGGAAGGATTTATTGATTTGAAGGCCTTAATGGGGGATACTTCAGATAATATTCCCGGTGTACCAAAGGTAGGGGAAAAGACCGCAGCCAGT
This sequence comes from Lachnospiraceae bacterium, assembly GCA_045651105.1. Lineage (GTDB taxonomy): Bacteria > Bacillota > Clostridia > Lachnospirales > Lachnospiraceae > RGIG6307. The sequence continues at coordinate 1,922 of JAZRRW010000013.1, read as the reverse complement.
CTGATGGCAGAGTATGGTTCCCTGGAAGGAATTTACGCCCACGTGGAGGAAATTTCCAAAAAGAGCATCAAGGAGTCCTTACTTGCCAATAAGCATCTGGCGGATTTAAGCAAAGAGCTTGCCACCATCAAAATTGATGGCGATGTAGTCATGGATTATGAGAAGGCCAAGGTAGGTAATTATTTTACGGATGAGGCTTATGTGATATGTAAGCGTTTAGAATTGCGTAATATTATTAAGCGTTTTGATGAGGCGGTTTCTGCTGCCAATACCACAAAGGTAACAGAGGATTTTCAGGTTATCTGTGATTTTGGTGCTGTAGAAGCGGTTTTTGACAGAGCAAGGAAAAGTACACTGACAGGGCTGTTTGTATTGCGTGACTCAGAAGTGTACGCTGTGGCACTGTCCTTTGGCGAGGAAACCATTTGTATCCCTGTGGCAGGCTTTGTGACTACAGAGTATTTGGAGGTACAGGTAAAGGAATTATCAGCGAGAACCGGAATTTGTGTATGCGGCATAAAGGACTATTATCCATGGCTTTCACAGGATAGTACGGACAAGTATACGGATTTGATAATAGGAGCTTATTTGTGTAATCCTTTAAAGAATGATTATGATGCAATCAGTATTGGTGCAGAGTATGCCGGACTTACCATTACAACTTTAGAGGAATTGATTGGTAAAAAGAAGTTGTCAGAGGTGATAGAGGAAGAGTCGGACAAGCTTTATGCTTATGCCTGTTATCAGGCTTACGTGTGTAAGGCAGCTTACGAGCCGGTTTGGAAGCGTTTAAAAGAGCTTCAGATGGATGGGCTTATGAGAGAGATGGAAATGCCATTGTCTCTGGTGCTTTATTCCATGGAGCAGCACGGTATCAAGACAAGAAAAGAGGAGCTGGCAGTTTACGGTGAAAAGCTTGCAGGGCGTATTACAGAGCTGGAGCAGTCTATCTGGGAAAAGGCGGGTGAACAGTTTAATATTAATTCTCCAAAGCAGTTAGGTGAGATTCTATTTGATAAGATGGGCTTAAAGGGCGGCAAAAAGACTAAGACCGGTTATTCTACAGCGGCTGATGTATTGGAAAAGCTGGCACCGGATTATCCTGTTGTAGCAGAAATACTGGAATACCGGGGACTTGCCAAGTTAAAGAGTACTTATGCCGACGGACTTAGTGCTTTTATCGGTGAGGATGGCAGGATTCATACCAAGTTCCAGCAGACTATTACAGCTACCGGCCGTTTGAGTTCTACGGAGCCGAATTTACAAAACATTCCTATGCGTACGGAGCTGGGACGTCAGATTCGAAAGGTTTTTGTGCCAGAGGATGGCTATGTGCTGATGGATGCGGATTATTCCCAGATTGAGCTAAGAGTACTAGCTCATATGTCAGGAGATGAGGCTTTGATTGAGGCCTATGCCATGAGTGAGGATATTCACAGAATTACCGCTTCCAAGGTATTCCATGTGCCTTTCGATGAGGTGACCGATTTGCAGAGAAGAAACGCCAAGGCGGTGAATTTCGGTATTGTTTATGGTATCAGTTCCTTTGGTCTTAGTCAGGATTTGTCTATTTCTACCAAGGAGGCAAAAGCATATATTGACCAGTATTTTGCCACTTACCCGGGGATAAAGGCTTTTCTGGACAAGCTGGTAAGTGATGCCAAGGAGTTAGGGTACGTGGAGACCTTGTATGGACGTAAGCGTCCGGTTCCTGAGCTTAAAAGCTCCAATTTTATGCAGAGAAGCTTTGGGGAACGTATTGCTATGAACAGTCCGATACAGGGTACGGCGGCGGATATTATGAAGCTTGCCATGATTAAAGTGTATCAAGGATTAAAAGATGCCGGTCTGAAGTCCAGATTGATTTTACAGGTGCATGACGAGCTTGTTATTGAAACGCTGGAATCAGAAGTGGACAAGGT
>JAZRRW010000012.1:0-42877 GCA_045651105.1 Lachnospiraceae bacterium | reverse complement strand
GTGTTATAAAATGCCTTTTTAGACCTTCTGAAATGCGCCGGTCCTTAGCGAGACGAGGCATGGATGCCGAAGTCGAGCTTAGTACCGCTGCGTATTTCTAGAGCGAAAGCGTGTCTTAAAAGGCATTTTATAACACTCTCCCCATATACAAGGACTAAAAAGGCAGCCTTCATAAATCTGGAATCAGAAAGCCAAACCGGAATTTTCCAATACAGAAATGTTTGACTTACAAGGGCAGTTATCTTATACTGGTAGACAAGTGTAGTGTAGTTACGCTGTACGGAACAAGCGAATGTAGATTAAAGGATCGGAAATATTTTAATGAAGATACAGGTTTTGGTAGAAAATACGACGAAGCGTGAGGATTTGCAGGCGGAGCATGGTCTGAGTATATATGTGGAGGCGGGGAAGCATAAAATACTTTTTGATATGGGGCAGACTGAGGTTTTTGCGGAGAATGCCAAGCGGCTGGGTATTGACCTTTCTGAGGTGGATATTGCAATTTTGTCTCATGGTCATTATGACCATGGAGGAGGGCTTACGCGATTTTTGGAAATAAACAGTAAGGCTCCGGTTTACATCAGTCGCTATGCTTTTATGCCGCATTACAATGGTTCTGAAAAGTATATTGGACTTGCGGAGGAGTTAAAAAAGAGCAAGCGTCTGGTGTTTACGGAGGATGTTTTAGAGATTAATTCTGAAATGCGGCTGTATTCCTGCAATGACAAAAAGAGGTTGTATGCTTTTGACAGTTTTGGCCTTAATATGTTGGAGAAGGGGATTTTGTTCCCGGATGATTTCAGGCATGAGCAGTATCTTATGATTTGTGAGGATGACAAAAAGGTGCTTCTTAGTGGTTGTTCACACAAGGGTATTTTAAACATAGTAAGCTGGTTTGAACCGGATGTATTGGTAGGTGGCTTCCATTTTATGAAGCTGGATCCGGCCGGGGATGGAGCGGAGAGGCTTAAGCTGGCAGCAAGGCAGCTTATGAAATATGATACACGGTATTATACGGGGCATTGCACAGGAGTAGAGCAGTATGAATTTTTAAAGGGAATTATGGGGGAGCAATTAGAATATTTTTCCACAGGGGAAACAGTTACTATTTGACTTCCGGGGGAGAATATTTTATACTGGAAAGTATAAGCGAGGTATACATATGGATTTTGCAACATATTTACCGATTTGGGATAAGCTGACTGCGATGGAGCAGGAAAAGCTTAGAGCTGCGGCACAATTTAAAAGCGTACCAAAAGGTACTATATTACATCATGGTTCTGAGGATTGCCTGGGGCTTTTATTAATCCGTACCGGGCAGCTTCGAGCATATATTATTTCAGACGAAGGCAGAGAGGTGACGATATATCGTCTTTTTGATATGGACGTATGTCTGTTATCAGCTTCCTGCATGATGCAGAATATTCAATTTGAAATTACAATTGAAGCAGAAAAAGATTCCGAGGTTTGGATTATTCCTACCGGTACTCTGAAGAAGCTAATGGAGAATTCTGCGGTAATGGCCAATTATGCCAATCAATTACTGGCAAGCAGGTTTTCAGAGGCCATGTGGCTGATGGAGCAGATTATGTGGAAAAGCTTTGATAAGAGACTTGCAGACTTTCTTTTGATAGAAAGTATCTTAGAACAAACTTCAGATCTGAGAATTACCCACGAAAAGATTGCCAATCATATGGGTACAGCCAGAGAAGTGGTCACCAGAATGTTGCGGTATTTTCAAAGCGAAGGCATGGTCAGATTGAACAGAGGTGTTATAGAGATACTGGATGCTGAAAGGTTAGCAGAATTGTTAGAATAATTTACAGCCCATGGAGTGACCATGGGCTGCATTGTCATAGATTTTTTCAGAGCATTTCCAGTACCTGAGCCTTAGGCTTGGCACCAACCGCCTGATTCACCACTTCACCATTTTTAATGACTGCTAACGTAGGGATGCTCATAATATGGAACTGTGCCGCCAGATTTGCTTCCTCATCAACGTTTACCTTGCCCACTACTACATCCGGGCGTTCTTTTGCGATTTCGTCAATAATAGGTCCCATCATGCGACACGGACCGCACCAGCTTGCCCAGAAATCCAAAAGGACAGGCTTGTCACTGTTTAATACTTCTTTTTCAAAATTATCACTTGTAATCTTTAACGCAGACATGTTATTTCCTCCCGATGCTGAATTTTATAATGGTCCAAGAGCTCCTTCGTGAGAAGAACTTGTATTCTTTTTTTGTTTACAATTATATCATATACCAAAAGCATAAATTTATCTGTGACAAAATCACAAAGTATAAAAATGTCACTTTTTTATAAAATTTTTCATATATTGCTTCTAAAGAGATAGGATGTAATATCATGGACATTTATGTAGTTCAGTCGGGGGATACCGTGAATGGCATTGCAGCCTTTTATGGGCTGGAGCCTTCACAGATTATATATGACAATCAATTAATATATCCGTACAGGCTTGCAGTAGGGCAGGCACTTTTTATTCGGGGACAAGAGCGTATGCCGGATAGGAGTATTTATGTCAGCGGCTATGCTTATCCTTTTATAAATACGTGGGTGTTGGAGCAGACGGTACCCTATTTGTCCAATTTGCCTGTTTTTTCATATGGTTTTACGGATGACGGACAGTTGATACCGCCTATGTGGGATGATGAGCCATTGATTGAGGCGGCCGAGATGAATGGTGTAGTACCGGTTCTGGTGTTGACACCTTTTGGTCCGGACGGACAGTTTAACAATCAGTTAATCAGTTCTGTGGTGAATAATCAGACATCTATCAATAATCTGATTGGTAATCTCTTAAATACAATGGGGCAGAAGGGATACCGAGGGCTGGATATTGATTTTGAGTATATTTTGGCAACGGACAGGGATGCTTTTACCGCCTTTGTGGAACAGACGGCACAGGCAATGCGGGCTAATGGTTATCACACATCCGTAGCCCTTGCACCCAAGACCTCTGCACAGCAACGTGGCGTATTATATGAAGGAAAAGATTATGCAGCTATTGGAGGAGCTGCAGATTCTGTGCTGCTCATGACCTATGAGTGGGGTTACACCTACGGACCGCCCATGGCTGTGGCACCTATTAATCAGGTGCGGAGGGTAGTAGAGTATGCGGTGACGGAAATACCAAGGGAAAAAATTGATTTGGGTATTCCGAATTATGGCTATGACTGGCCCTTACCTTTTGAACGCGGCATCACCCAGGCTGCAACCATCAATCATGTGCAGGCAGTACAGATTGCTATCAGAGAAGGTGCAGAAATTTTATATGATGAACAAGCTCAGAGTCCGTATTTTCGATATACCGATGCTGCCACAGGCGTAGAGCATGAAGTCTGGTTTGAGGATGTGCGAAGCCTTCAGGCCAAGTTTGATTTGATAAAGGAATTTGGTCTGCGGGGCTGCGGCTACTGGCAGATTATGCAATGGTTTCGGGCAAATTGGCTGCTGTTGAGCGAGAATTTTGAGATTAATAAATCGTGGTGAAAATATGGCACTATGCACTTCACAAAAAAAGTGTATAGTGCTAAAATAGTATTTATAAAAAAGAGAAATGGTCTGACTGCTGGGTGAGTGGTCGACCTTATGGGGATAAGGTTATGTTAACAGGATACATTATCGAAAAATACAGCCGCATGACGGGGGCTTATACCTGCAACCGTCTGGCGGAGGAGGCGCTTAAGCGAGGTGTGGACTTACGTATCATAGGTATAGCGGATGTGGTGGTCCGTGATGGTGTGTATCACAAGGCGGAGCGTCTGGCACCTTGCGATTTTGTGATTAATCGCTATAAATATGGGTATATTAAGGATGAAATTGGTGCTTTGGCAAGGCGTACCTATAATGATGCGGCAGCATTCAATATTTACATAAATAAGTATATGCAGGTGAAGCATTTAAAGTCAGAGGGCTTTCTGATGTCTAAGTATATGCTTGGAACCGGATTTACCGACTATCAGGCAATAGCAGGACAGGTAGGAGAGCCTTTTGTGGCAAAGGGCTTGGAAAGCTCTCAGGGGGCAGAGGTATTTCTAATAGAGAATGAGGCGGATTTTGAGGCACTTCGGGCTAAGTATGCGGCCGACAAGGAGTACTTGTTTGAGGAATATATTGCGGAGAGCTATGGCAGGGACATTCGTTTTTACAGCATTCGCGGAGAGGTCATCGCCTGCATGACCAGGGAGGCTGTGCAGGGCTTTAAGGCCAATGTGGCACTGGGAGCCGGAGTCAGGGCATATCCCATTGATGCTCATATCAGGCAGGTGGCCAAGGATATTTATGCGCAGACGGGCTTAGATTTTCTGGGCATTGATTTGCTTTTTGGAAAGGACAAGCCGTACTTTTGTGAAATTAACGTAATGCCGGGAATAGAAGGCATGGAGCGTGCCACGGGGGTAAATGTAGCAGGTGCTATTATGGATACGATTATAGGAGATTTTCAAAATGACCATTGATGCAGCGATTGATTATGTTTATGCCTCTTATTTAAAGGCGGAGCCTCACTTGGATTACAGCGCACCGGACAGTGAAAAGCGTAATCCTGAGTTTAGCAGGGCAATTATTGAAAAAAGAGCAGGAATTCCTACGGTGTTGGTGACAGGGAGCAAGGGCAAAGGCTCTGTGTCCAAAATGATTGCTGAAATAATGGGAGTACATTGCAAGGTGGGATTGATGACAAGTCCCCATATTCTCAAGTTTAACGAGCGCATTCAGGTGCAGGGAGAGCCTGTCAGCGATGCAGTGCTGGCAGAGGCGATAGCCGCAGTGAAGCCGGAATTTGATGCTGTGGAGCAGACGCTTTCTGATAAAGAATATATCAGCCCTATGGGTATTCAGGCAGCAGCCGCACTGGAGATTTTTAGGGACTCCGGTGTGGATTTTCAGGTAATGGAATGCGGCAAGGGCGTAGCCTTTGATGATGTAAACAATGTGCCGCACAAATATGCTGTGATGAATCGTATTTTCCCGGAGCATACCAGAGAGTTGGGACAGTCTTTAGAGGAAATTGCAGAGAACAAAGCAGCCATTATTACCGGTGACCAGGCAGCAGTTTTTACCAGTGAGCAGTCACCGGAGGTAATGGCAGTGCTTCGTGCCAGGGCAGAAGCGTGCCGGACACCTCTGTATCAGTATGGCAGGGATTTCTGGTGCGAGGATGTGCGATACACGGAGCAGGGGATGCGGTTTGATGTGGTAACTGCAAGACATAGATATGCGGATTTGCTGATTCCTTTATTGGGTACCTATCAGGCTGAAAACTGTGCATTGGCGGTGGTGGTCTGTGAAGCGGTGCTTGGTGACTTGCGGGGAAAAGCTGCTTTGAAATTTTTGGAATGGCCGGGGCGTCTGGAGGTATTAAGTGCTAACCCTCTGATGCTTTTGGATGCCTGCATTAACAGAGCCAGCTGTGATAATGTTTTGGAGGCGCTTAGGCATCTGGGCACCGGCAAGGTGTGTACCATTATCGGTATTCCTTCAGACAAGGATTATCTTGGCGTGGCAGAGGCTATGGTAAGGGTGTCTGAACATATGATTTTGACAAAGAGTCAGAATGCACATTACAAATTTGGCACGGAGCAGGTGGAGGCATTAGCAGAGGCCGGTATGAAAGCTGATTGGGCTGATGATATAGAAAGTGCAATCAGACTGGCCAGAGAATACATGGCGGCTGAGGAAGCCTGGGATAGACCGATTGTAATTTTGGGCACCACGTCACTGATTTCAGATGTGAAGGAATTGGCCGCAAGGCCGATGTTATTGTAGAAAAGGCTACAGAGATTGAGGAAAGATATATATGAAACGATTAATGGAATTTAAAATGGAGCGGCAAGGCCTTTTGGAGGTAGGACAGGAAATTACCGTGACGGAAGGCGTGCTTCCAAGCAATTATTATTATACCATTGACCCATCCCTTGCCATGTCAGGCAATTTCCCTTTCGGGGAGAGGATGTTAGCCAGAAAAGGCGTGGTGACAGATGTTAAGCAGAGTCCGCGTGGATTCTATGTGACCTGCGAATTTGAGGAAGAGGACAAATAAAAGTTATGTTTTCTCAAGAATATATTTCCTGAAAATCCACATACTAGAGAAAAAGATAATTGTTCAGTACAGGCCGAATCACTTGCTGAAGAGGCCGTAAGAACGTGAGTCAGGAGTGAGCAAATCCCATCTGCAGAGCAGATTCTCATGGATTTGCGAATCTGTATCTGTTCAGGTGCTGAACAGATACAGAAAAAGTATGTAAGGAGACATTTTATGGAATATATCAATGCTTTTTTGTTTGGCGGCGTGATATGTGCACTGGTGCAGATATTAATGGAAAAAACCAAGCTGATGCCGGGGCGTATAATGGTATTACTGGTAGTATCAGGTGCCATACTTAGTTTTATAGGTGTATTTGAGCCTTTACAGGAGGTAGCAGGAGCTGGTGTCAGTGTGCCACTCTTGGGATTTGGTCATATTTTAATGAAGGGCGTGAAGGAAGCGATAGACAGTGAAGGCTTTATGGGTCTTTTTACCGGCGGATTTAAAGCCGCAGCTGTGGGGTGCAGTGCGGCTCTGATATTTGGGTTAATAGCGGCGTTTATCTTTAAGCCAAAGCTAAAACATTAAATTGGTCTTTTAAAGCTGCTCAAAGGTAATGCCGGCATTTTTGAGAAAATTCATCAGGGCTTCGTCCCAGATAAGCTCTGGTGCCTTGTCTAGGGAAAAGGAAAAATAACTAATACCGGAGGTAATCATGGCGCGGCTTCCATCGAAACGGATATTCATGAGAAGTCCTTTAATCAGGTGGGCATCCAGGCCCTCCGGAAATAGCATAGCGCATCTCTTAGGGGAAAGCTGCAAAACTACTTGAAAACCAAGTGGTGTGCGCTTTCCTTTTATCAGGTCAAAAAGGGTACTGCGTACTTCGCCATATGATATAAAAGGCAGCATGTCTTTGCGGACATCGGTTTCATCTCCCGTCTGATAAAAGGCCTCGTTGATATGGCCGTCAATGACATAGCTGATACCCATTTGAAGGGTGACTTCCTGTATGAGGAAGTCATCAAAGGTATTACTGCCCAAAAGCCTTGACATAAATGGCTTTAATTCTGTGATTTGTAATGCGATCATACGGATACCGGTCCTTTCAAAAAATGCTCAGCCTATAAAAGGCCGAGCATCTGTTCTTACTTTAACCCCTAAAACCAAGAAAATAGTTGTTTTATGAACTATGAATTAGTTTCCCATTTTACCCCTTTGATAAAAAACAAGTATAGTTGTTTTTTATCTCTCCTTTCTGTTGATTTAATATAAGTATATTAACTCTATAAGTATAATATCACATATCTAGTTATTTGTAAACTCCCATTCTATGAAATAATTGTATAACAACGAAGGTGTTTCGATTTCATATGTATATCTTACTAAATTTCTTACGTACTCGGGCACAATATTGACAGGCTTTTTTACTTGTATTTCTTTTGCTCTGTCTGCATAAACTGCTTGTTTTACGTTTTTAATCATGCCCTTTGGTGCAATAACTCGTAACACTAACTTGTCGATTTGATACTTCACCATAAAAGAATATACGGGCATCATGTTATAATTTTCATCGACAACGTGGGTCTCTGTTTTGAACGTAATGAAGTCTCCACGCTTTTTTTCGGTGTTAAAAGCGATAGTATATGGAAATGGAGAACTTTCTCTATCGGAATCAATTAAGTCATACTCTCCATCCTTTTTAACTAATTTTGTGCCGTTATATTTGGCACCGCTCCAAATTAAATCTCTTTTAAGCTCAGTCACGCTTTCTGCTAAAACAGTCATATTATAATCGATAGTAGAAGTGATGTCTTTTCTATTATCATCAAAGCTTAATTCAGCTACGATGGATGAAAATCTAAAATCAGAGGATATAGAATCCTGTACACTACTTGGTTCTTCGTTTATTGACTTTTTTCTGTAATTACAGCTTAGCTTTATACATATGATTATTGAAGTAACAGATAATAGTAAACATATTGTTATTAAGATATTAGAAGCTGTAAAAAAGTCAGAACCATTTTTAATATTTAAGCATAATGTGTTTATTAAATTATAACCAATTGGAATAAGTGCTGCGATAGGAGCCCAAATCAGATTTTTTATTATACTTGTAATTATTTCGTCCTTGTGTTCTTTGATATTGTATTTTTTCATTCCCCTAATCCTCATAATTTCTACATGATTATTAATTGTACACCAATATCTGGTAAAAAGCCATATTATTTTACAAAATTTTTTGAAATCTTTTCGTTTCTACATTTCTTGACAAATTATGGATATACATTATAATAAAAGATAGCTTGTCTTTTATTGCCAGTAGAACAAAAGAAGAAAACGAGAGGAACTAGAAATGTATACCAAGAGAGAAAAGGTAGTGGCTTATTTTATAGTGGGTCTTACCATATTAAGTCTTTTACCGGTTATGTATTTGGGGAGGTATAACTATCCTACCGGTGATGATTATTTTTATGGTGCGGAGACGATACATGTCTGGGAGGAAACAGGCAGTCTGAGAGCAGTACTGGCTGAGGCCGGCAGGGGAACTATGGAACAATATGCCAACTGGCAGGGAACATATGCAGCTATCTTTCTAATGTTTATGACCCCGAATATCTTTGGTTTTACGGCCTATCGTTTTGTGACACCTGTCATGATACTTCTATTGGTTGGTGGTATTTTTTATTTACTAAAGCAAATCATATGTGGAATGTTAAAGGCGTCCGGAGAGTTGTGGCTTGTTACTGCATCGCTGGTGACGTTTATCAGCGTGCATACCGTACCTTCCCCGGGAGAAAGCTTTTTCTGGTATGTCGGTGCTATGTATTATACCGGATTTTATGCTTTGACACTTTTTCTATTTGGAGTCATGTTTAGGTATCTGATAAGCCCCCGCAAATTTTATGTGGCGATTATTCTGTTATTAGCCGTACTTGTGGGAGGTGGTAATTTCCTCTCACTTCTGGCCACGATACTTATTTTTGCTTTATTAACCTTAGGATTGTACTTAAGAAAATCAAAGGCTGCCACTGTAAGTGCATGTGTGACCATAGTATTGGTGGTTTGCCTGTTAATCAGCATAACGGCTCCCGGTAATTCCGTGCATCAGAATCATATGTGGAGTATATCAGCACCGAAGGCAATTATAAAATCTTTACTTCAGGGTGTGAGATATTTATTTGCGTGGATAGGTGCGTGGTGGGGCTTAGTAGCGATGTTACTGACGCCTTTTCTATGGAAGGGCTTTAAGTATATAAAGTTTCGCTTCCCATATCCATTGATTTTTATCGGTTTGGCATACGGTATATTTTGTTCCATGTCATGTCCTACTTTTTATACTATGAACTCCACAGGTCCGGCACGTGCAGTGGATATCGTATATTATGCCTTTATATTGTTTACCTTTGGCAGTTATGGGTACTTGTTGGGGTATCTTCATCGCTTGACGGAGGAGAAAGGGCTGCAGGAGAAGCTTATGCAGTGGAAATTACAGATAAAGTGCATTGCAGCAGTAATGATATTGATATTGGTTGGAGTACAAATCATATCCGGAAATGCTTCACAGTTAACAGTTGGAAAAGCAATAAACTTGTTGGTAAGTGGTGAGGTGCAGGCTTACCATGAGGAGTATCAGGAGCGTTTGCGTGTTTTGGAAGATCCGACGATAACAGATGTGACGTTTATGCCTTTTAAACATCAGCCTGATATGGTATATGTGGGAGATATGGGACCGGATGCAGCAGATATCACCAATCAAAAGATTGCCCGATATTTTGATAAGGTATCTGTCAAAGTACAGTATGAATAGTAGATTATGAAATAGGGTGGCATTATAGCCACCCTATTTTAATAATAGCCCATAAAAGTACACCGGTCACCTGCAATAATGCGATAAGAGGCATAAAAGCCTGAAAATACCAGTGATTGGTTTTGTGATGAAAAACTAACATACCTGCCACAGAACCGATGCTGCCGCCCATGAGGGCTGTGATAAACAGAGAGGCCTCCGAAATCCGGAAGGCCCCTTTTTTGGCTTTGTGTTTGTCAATGCCCATCAGGGCAAATGCGACAATCGTAATAACAGCGAAGTATGTCAGAATCAGATATCCTAACTGAAACTCCAATTATTTACCCTCAACTTCTGCCATTTTCATTGCACGAACCTTTAAAGAAAGACCATACAGATTGATGAAACCGCTTGCATCATGGTGGTCATATAAATCACCGGTCTTGAAGGAAGCAAGGCTTTCATTGTAAAGAGAGTATGGAGAAGTAGTGCCGGCCTTGATAATATTACCCTTGTAAAGCTTGAACTTTACTTCACCGGTAACGTATTTCTGGGTTACGTCGATAAATGCTTGGATTGCTTCACGCTTTGGTGTAAACCACTTGCCTTCATATACTAAATCAGCAAATTTATTGCCCATTTCTTTCTTTAATGTGTAGGTGTCACGGTCAAGGATTAATTCCTCTAACTGCTGATGAGCTTCCATCAGGATGGTACCGCCGGGAGTCTCATATACACCACGGGACTTCATACCAACTACACGGTTCTCTACAATATCAATGATGCCAATACCATGCTTGCCGCCAAGAACATTTAATTCAGCGATAATTTCAGATACCTTCATAGCCTTGCCGTTCAAGGTCTTTGGAACACCTGCTTCAAAGGTCATGGTAACGTATTCGCCTTCGTCCGGAGCTTTCTCAGGAGACTGGCTGAGTACTAATAAGTGGTCGTAATTTGGTTCCTGAGAAGGGAACTCTAACTCTAAGCCTTCATGGCTGATGTGCCATAAGTTACGGTCGCGGCTATAGGAGCTGTCTGCAGAGAAAGGTAAGTGAATGCCATGAGCCTTGCAGTATTCGATTTCAGCTTCACGGGAATCCATGCCCCACTTGTCATCTCTCCAAGGAGCAATAATTTTTAAATCAGGAGCCAGCGCCTTGATACCTAATTCAAAACGAATCTGGTCGTTACCCTTGCCGGTAGCACCGTGACAGATAGCAACAGCGCCTTCCTTACGTGCAATCTCTACTAATCTCTTTGCAATAACAGGACGAGCCATGGAAGTACCTAATAAGTACTTGTTCTCGTAAACCGCATTAGCCTTTACACATGGCATAATGTATTCATCACAGAATTCATCGATAACATCCTCGATGTATAACTTGGTAGCACCACAGGACTTTGCTCTTTCTTCTAAACCGTCCAGCTCTTCGCCCTGACCGCAGTCGATACAACAGCAAATAACCTCGTAATCGTAATTTTCCTGTAACCATGGAATAATAGCTGTGGTGTCAAGACCACCGGAATATGCTAAAATAACCTTTTCTTTCATAATATGTATCTCCCTTAGAAATAAGTTTTGTTTCTAAAGGAGATATTACACCTTTTTGTATAAAATTGCAAGCATTATTTTAAATAAGATGCATAAAAATGCAAAACAAGAGATGAATATTCGTGATTATGCAAAATTAATGCATAAAATAACGATATAATAAAAGTGCGAATGACTGTAATAGGTTGTGCAGTCATGGTGTTTGATTGAATAAAAATGCGCCGTATAATTAAAAATATGCAAAATATTGAATAAAATAGTTGAAATTCTTGTATAAATGCTGTATAAACATACTATACACAATTGTTTTAGTTTATTGAGCGCCATTCGCAAAAAAACAGTTGTATTTTTGGTTAATTTAAAGTAAAATGGAAAAGACTGGGCGAGTGTGCCCTTTAGGAGCAGGAGGAGTATTATGATTAAAGTTGGTATTATCGGTTCTACAGGTTATGCAGGCGGCGAGCTGGTTCGTATTTTGATGAACCACAAGGATGTAGAGATTAAATGGTATGGTTCCCGCAGTTATGTAGACCAGAAATATAGTGATGTATATCGCAATTTTTTTGAGATTGTAGAGGACAAGTGTTTTGACGACAATATAGCAGAGCTGGTGGATCAGGTGGATGTGGTATTTACAGCGACTCCACAGGGGTATCTGGCAGGTATTTTGACAGAGGAGCTTTTGCGGAAGGCCAAGTTTGTGGATTTATCTGCAGATTATCGTATTAAGGATGTGGCTACCTATGAGAAGTGGTATGGTATTGAGCACAAGTCTCCGCAGCTGATTCCTGAGGCTGTTTACGGGCTTTGTGAAGTGAACCGTGAGGATGTGAAGAAGGCCAGACTGGTGGCGAATCCGGGCTGCTATACCACATGCTCTATTCTTACCTGTTATCCTTTGGTAAAGGAAGGGCTGATTGATGTGGATACCTTGATTATTGATGCCAAGTCCGGTACTTCCGGTGCAGGCAGAGGTGCCAAGCTTCCGAACCTGTATTGTGAAGTAAATGAAAATATCAAGGCTTATGGTGTGGCCAGTCACAGACACACACCTGAAATTGAGGAGCAGCTTGGCTATGCAGGTGATTGCAAGGTAACATTGAATTTCACACCTCATTTGGTGCCGATGAATCGTGGTATTCTGGCTACTGCTTATGCAAAGTTAAAGGTGAAAGCCGATGGTAGCTTGCCGACAGAGGCTGAAGTACGTGCAGCGTATAATAAATATTTTTCAAATGAGAAGTTTGTGCGTGTATTGGATAAGGGGGTCTGCCCTGAGACCAAATGGGTAGAAGGCTCCAATTACGTGGATGTGAACTTTGTAATAGATGAGAGAACAGGCCGCGTCATTATGATGGGTGCCATCGATAACTTAGTAAAGGGTGCAGCCGGTCAGGCAGTTCAGAATATGAATCTGATGTTTGGATTTGCAGAGGACGAGGGACTGAATTTGGTGCCGATGTTCCCGTAAATGAGGTGTATATGAAGATAACATATCAAGATGTAAAAAATAACGAGGCAATTAAAACTTATATTCAGAAGGCCGATGAGTCTTTGATTGCACTTGGTTATACGGAGCACAGCTTTGCACACGTGACTAAGGTGGCAGAGACCGCAGCGGATATTTTGCTGGCTCTCGGTTACAACGAAAGAGAGGCAGAGTTGGCGCGTATTGCGGGATATTTGCATGATATTGGTAACGTTATCAATCGTGTGGACCATGCCCAGAGCGGTGCGGTAATGGCCTTCCGTATTCTGGACAATATGGGGGCTGATGCAGAGGATATTGCTACGATTGTGACTGCTATCGGCAATCACGACGAATCCACAGCCTTTCCGGTAAATCCAATTGCAGCAGCACTGATTATCGCGGACAAGACGGATGTACGTTATACACGAGTTCGTAATATCGACCGCGCCAGCTTTGATATTCACGACAGTGTGAATTTTGCGGTAAAGAAATCGGAGCTTACGTATGTGAAGGGAGAGCATATTACGCTGACGTTGACCATTGACACCAAAGAGTGCGTGGTTATGGATTATTTTGAGATTTTTCTGGGACGTATGAAGCTTTGCAGAAGAGCAGCTAAGAAGCTTGGGCTGGAGTTTAGACTCAATATCAATGGTCAGCAGTTGATATAGCGAGGAGAAGCATGGGAAATAAAGATACAACATTAAAAAAAATAGCAAAACAGGACATTGTTATACGCCCCATGACGATGGAGGATTATGACGAAGTATTTGACATGTGGCAGTCTATCAGTGGCTTTGGTATTCGCACTGTAGACGATTCCAGAGAGGGGATTGCAAGGTTTATCGCACGAAACCCGGGGTTAAGCGTGGTGGCGCTTCATGAAGGCAGGATTGTAGGCGGTATACTCTGCGGTCATGATGGCAGAAGAGGCTGCTTATACCATGTATGTGTGCTAAAGGAATATCGTATGCTGGGTATCGGTCAGGATATGGTGGCATGCTGTAAGGAGGCCCTTCGGAAGGAAGGCGTGAATAAAATTAATTTGATTGCATTCAAAAGTAATGCAGTGGGTAATAAGTTCTGGCAGAAGCTTAGCTGGAAGCACAGAGAGGATTGCAATTATTACGAGGAAAATTTAAACATAGAGAATGTTACAAATTTTATTCCATAATGAAAAAGGAAGAGGAGAAAACGATGAAAATAATTACAGGCGGTGTAACCGCAGCAAAAGGCTTTGAGGCAGCAGGTACAGAAGCCGGTATCAAATATCAGAACAGACTGGATATGGCTATGATTTATAGTACTGTACCATGTAAGGCAGCAGGTACTTTTACCAGCAACGTGGTAAAGGCAGCTCCGGTTTTGTGGGATATGGAAGTGGTTGAGAACAGCCCTTTTGCACAAGCAGTTGTGGTAAATAGCGGTATTGCCAATGCATGTACCGGTAAGATTGGTTATGGTTATTGTTTGGAGACAGCAGAGGCTGTTTCAGAGGCTTTACATATACCAAAAGAAAGCGTACTTGTTGCATCCACCGGTGTTATCGGTATGCAACTTAAAATGGACAAGTTAAAAGCAGGTGTGGTTAAGCTGGCAGCAGCAAAGGAGGCTACTTTAGAAGCCGGTCACCAGGCTGCCAAGGCTATTATGACCACAGATACTGTTTCTAAGGAAGTGGCAGTACAGTTTGATGTGGATGGTGTCACGGTAACTGTAGGGGGCATGTGCAAAGGTTCCGGTATGATTCATCCGAATATGTGTACCATGCTTGGTTTTGTGACCACAGATATTGCTATCAGCAAGGAGCTTTTGACAGAGGCGGTGAAGGCTGACGTGGTGGATACCTTCAACATGATTTCCGTAGATGGTGATACTTCTACCAACGACACCCTTTTGGTCCTTGCAAACGGCATGGCAGGCAATGCAGAAATTACCGAGAAGGGCGAGGCTTATGACAAGTTTGTAGAGGCGTTGCATTATGTAAATGAGACCCTGGCAAAGAAGATGGCAGGAGATGGTGAAGGTGCAACAGCCCTGTTTGAAACTACTGTAATTCATGCAGATACCAAGGAAAACGCAAGAATTCTTGCCAAGAGCGTTATCTGTTCCTCTCTTACTAAGGCAGCGATTTACGGCCATGATGCAAACTGGGGACGTATCCTGTGTGCCCTTGGTTATTCAGGCGTGCAGTTTGATCCGGAGAAAGTGGAGCTGTTCTTTCAGTCCAAGGCAGGACAGATACAGCTTTACAAGGATGGCTGCGGCACAGATTACAGTGAAGAAGAGGCTACAAAGATTTTGTCAGAGCCGGAGGTTACTGTAGTAGTTGACATGAAAATGGGTGACGCAACAGCTACCGCATGGGGCTGTGATCTGACCTATGACTATGTGAAGATTAACGCAGATTACAGGTCTTAAGGAGGAGTAAAATCATGATAGAACATTTAACCGCATTGGAAAAAGCAGGCGTATTAATCGAAGCCTTACCATATATTCAGAAATTTAATCGTAAAATTGTAGTTGTAAAGTATGGCGGCTCTGCTATGAGTAATGAAGAGCTGCAGAAAAACGTGATAAAGGACGTAGTGCTTTTAAAGTTGGTAGGCTTTAAGCCGATTATCGTACATGGTGGCGGTAAGGAAATCAGCAAGTGGGTAGGCAAGGTAGGCATGGAGGCCCGCTTTGTAAATGGTTTGCGTGTTACAGACGCAGACACCATGGAAATTGCTGAAATGGTACTGAATAAAGTAAATAAGCGTCTGGTAACCATGGTAGAGGAGTTGGGTGTACAAGCTGTAGGCTTAAGTGGTAAGGACGGCGGTCTGTTAAAGGTAGAAAAGAAATACTCAGATGGTCAGGATATCGGCTTTGTGGGCAATATTACCGATGTAAATCCTAAGGTGCTTTATGATATGCTGGAAAAGGATTTTCTGCCAATTGTGGCACCAATCGGTTTGGATGATACCTTCCAGACCTACAACATTAATGCTGACGATGCTGCATGTGCCATTGCCAAGGCAGTGGGTGCTGAGAAATTAGCCTTCTTAACAGATATTGAAGGTCTTTACAGAGACTTTAACGATAAGTCCAGCTTTATTTCCAGATTAACCGCAACGGAAGCGCAGGAATTAATTGACAGTGGCATGATTGGTGGTGGTATGCTGCCAAAGCTTGGCAACTGTACGGATGCCATCAGAAACGGTGTAAATCGTGTACATATTTTGGATGGACGTACACCACACAGCCTGCTTTTGGAGGTATTTACCAATAAGGGCGTGGGTACGGCTATCGTGGCTGACCATGAAAAGGAGCATATGCTATGATGAAGGAATATATTGAGCAGGCGGAGAAGGATCTGCTTCATACATATAATCGTTATCAGATTGTTTTGGACAGAGGGGAGGGCGTACATTTGTATGACCTGGAAGGCAAGGAATACCTGGATTTTTGTGCAGGTATTGCGGTATTTGCCTTAGGCTACGGTCACAAGGGCTTTAACGACGCGTTAAAGGCGCAGATTGATAAGCTTACTCATACCTCCAATTATTATTATAACGTACCTGCTGTAGAGGCTGCGCGCAAGCTCAAAAAGGTGACCGGTATGGATAGGGTATTCTTTACCAATTCCGGTGCAGAAGCGGTAGAAGGGGCGATTAAAGCGGCCAGAAAGTATGCCTATACTATGGACGGTACTACCGACCATGAGATTATTGCCATGGAGCATTCCTTCCACGGACGTACTATGGGTGCTCTTTCTGTAACAGGAAATGCACATTACAGAGAAGCCTTTGAGCCATTAATCGGTGGTGTAAGATTTGCTACATTTAATGATTTTGACAGTGTTTTAGCTCAGGTGACGGACAAGACTTGTGCCATTATTATGGAGACCGTACAGGGAGAAGGCGGAATATATCCGGCAGACCCTGCATTTATCAGACAGGTACGAGAACTTTGTGATGAAAAGGGTATTTTGCTGATTTTAGATGAAATTCAATGCGGTATGGGACGTACAGGTTCTATGTATGCATATGAGCAGTATGGTGTAAAGCCGGATATTCTGACCACAGCCAAGGCAATTGGCAATGGTGTGCCTGTGGGTGCCTTTGCCATGAGTGAAAAGGTAGCTTTAAAGAGTCTGGTTCCGGGGGATCATGGCACTACCTATGGTGGCAATCCTTTGGCATGTGCAGCAATTTCCAAGGTAATTGATGTGTTTGAAGAGGAGAAGATACTTGACAATGTGAGGGCAGTTGCTCCATACTTAGAAGAGAAATTAAATGTATTAGTAGAGAAGTATGACTTTATCCAGAGTCAGCGCGGTATGGGACTGATGCGGGGACTGGTGCTTAGCTGTCCGGCAGGTCCGATTATCAGTAAGGCCATTGAAAAAGGGCTTATCCTGATTAATGCAGGTACCAATATCATTCGTTTTGTTCCGCCTTTGGTTATTTCCAGGGAGGACGTGGATGCTATGATTGCTGTTTTGGATGAATGTTTTTCAGAGTGTTAGGAGTTATCATACATGAAGAAAATTCGACATAAGTTTTTGGTAGTCGTGTTGGCTGTTATGCCGTTAGGAGTAGGTGCCCTGGGCTATATCGGATTAAATGGTATGGGATATCATTCCCTGATAGAAAGCTACGAGTCAGGTACTGCTTATTTTTGGTACACCAATGAAAACATGACCGGTTACTACAATAATGTGGCAAGTGTTTTTAATAAGCGTCACCGGGGAGCCGATGTAGTTCCGGTGCTTGTGACGGCTAAGGAGTATCTGGAGCATATATATCAAGCTTCTATCAAAGGAGAGGAATATCCTGATATTTATGTGGTTACCAGCGATGCTATGGAAAAGGCTTATTTGTCCGGACTTACCATTCCTGTAGAGGAGGAAGATAAGGTGCGTGGACAGTTTCCGGAGGTGGCCATAGAGGCGGCCTCTTATGAGGGAAATTTACTGGGGTATCCGTTATACTTTGACACCAGCACCCTGGTGTACAACAAGACGCTTTTAGAGGAAATTGCTTTTGACCAGTTCCGTATCACTGCAGAGGCAGAGGGGGTGTCCAATCCTGAGTCTATCACCGTGGAACAGGAAAAAATCGACAACCTTGTTCAGATTATGATTCCGGAAACGATTGACGAGCTGATTACCTTTTCCAACAATCTGGAAGCTCCCGAAGGCTTGGAGACGGTGTTTAAGTGGAACATTAATGACGTTTTCTTTAATTACTTTTATCTGGGCGAATATATCCAGCTGTCAGGCAGTGAAATTGATATTTATAATGAGAACACAGCAGCCTGCATGGAAATTTTTGAGAATCTGACAGAGTATTTTTATATGGATGCAGAAACGGTTTCCACAGAGAGCATTTTACAGGAATTTATGTCAGGCAGTGTGCTGTTTACCATATTGGATTCTGACTCTGCTGTTCAGTTAGAGAATGCCAAGGAAGCCGGGGAGCTTGGTTTTGAATATGATTATGCCCTGATACCAAATCCAAGTGATGAGCTTTATGGCCGTCCGCTGTCTGTAACAAACGTAGTAGTGGTAAATGGTTACGCGGCTCACTCAAATACTGCAACGGAATTTGCAGAATTTCTTGCCATGAACAGTACCTGCATAGACCAGATATACGACAAAACAGGCTATATTTCGTCTAATGAGCATGCAAGTATTTCAAGCAATATGGAAAAAATCTTTAAAATGGAATATGCAGAATCTGCATCCATGCCAAACCATATGGTTACCAGTAATTTCTGGATGCTTTTGGAAAATGCATTTAATGAAATCTGGGATGGTGCGGATTCCGGCGCTACCTTTGAAAAGTTGGAGGAACGCTTAAAAAATCAAATTCCTGAATAATAATTGTACTAAAATCCGATCAGAGTGGATATGACTAAAGAGAAAGAAAGTGAGGGTCATATGCAATGATTGGATTTTTAATTGCGGTTATTTCAGGAGCGCTTATGAGCGTTCAGGGTGTATTTAACACTCAGGTTACAAAAGCAAGTGGTATCTGGGCAGCAGCAGCCTTTGTACAATTTTCAGCACTTTTGGTATGTCTGGGGGCATGGGCGCTTTTTGAAAGACAGTCTTTACTGCAGGTATTTACCGTGCAACCCAAGTATATGCTGTTAGGAGGCGCTATCGGAGCTTTTATTACTTATACGGTTATTCAGAGTATGAGTAGCCTGGGACCGGCAAAGGCAGCTATGCTGATTGTGATTTCCCAGCTGATCGTGGCTTACGTAATCGAAGTGTTTGGCATGTTTGGCATGGATAAAACGGGATTTTCCTGGCGAAAAATACTTGGCATGGGTATTGCTATTGTGGGTATTGTGATTTTTAAATGGGAGTAATGGTAAGCATTCAACCTTGCTGTAGGGCATCGAACCGAAGCACAGTGCCTCTTCAGCACGCTTGCGCTCTAAGCTCACGTAGCGGTACTAAGCTCAGCGGCGGTGTTAACACCTTGCTTCGCTAAGGACCGACGCTCGCTAGAAGGCATTCAAAGGCACTGTGCTTCGGTTCGATGCCCTACAGCAAGGTTGAATGCTTAACAATGACATAAATATATTTCAATAAATACTTGCGTTTGCGGGTAATTTGGCATAAAATGTAAGGTGTATCATAAGAGGCTGACCCGGAAGGGATGATACGATGATTGGTTTTAGAAATATAATTTCACTGTTGCTTATGGGGAGCATGCTTGTGCTGTTTGGCTGTAGTACCGACGGAAATATTTCGCTGGAGGAGGCACTGTATGTAGCAGAAAACAGTACAGAAGGAGCTATGAAGGCTGTTGACCCGGGAAACCTATCGGGGTTCTCCACGGAGGGACAGGTTGGGGCAGACATTTCACAGACTGCCTCTGAGGAAAGGCTTTGCTACGTGTATGTGTGTGGTGCGGTGGCAAAGCCCGGTGTTTACAAGCTGACTCCGGACAGCCGCATTGTGTCGGCTATTGAGGCTGCAGGCGGTTTTCTGCCGGAGGCTGTTATGGAGGCGGTAAATCTGGCTGAGCCCATACATGACGGTATGCAGATAACGGTGCCGGACAAGGAGAGCTTTGCGGCTGGAGAAAAGGCATTGAAACGTGAGCAGAACGGGATGTTAAATATCAATACAGCTACTGCAGCGGAGTTGTGCACTTTAAGTGGCATTGGAGAGGCTAAGGCAGAGGCTATTTTGACATATAGAGAGGAAATCGGTAGGTTTGGCAGCATTGAGCAGCTGAAGGAAGTATCAGGTATTGGGGACAGTCTTTTTAATCAGATAAAAAACAGTATTTACATAGAGTAGGAGTTCATATGGCAAAAAGGGTGTTGGTAGTAGATGATGAAAAATTAATTGTAAAGGGTATCCGCTTCAGTCTGGAGCAGGAAGGTATGGAGGTAGATGCCGCATATGACGGTGAAGAAGCCTTGGAAATGGCTCGCGCCAAGGAATACGATATTATCTTGCTGGATGTGATGCTGCCTAAACTGGGCGGCTTTGATGTATGTCAGCAGATTCGCGAGTTTTCGCAGGTGCCTATTTTAATGCTCACAGCAAAGGGCGATGACATGGACAAAATTTTGGGACTGGAGTATGGTGCAGATGATTATATTACCAAGCCTTTTAATATTTTAGAAGTAAAAGCACGCATGAAGGCAATTATGCGTCGTACCTCTCAGAAGGAAGAGAAGTTGCAGGACGAGGATGTTCTGGAAAACGGTGACTTGCGTCTGGAAAAAAGCGGTCGTCGATGTTATATTCTGGGTCAGGAGATGAATCTTACGGCGAAGGAGTATGAGCTTGTTGAGCTTTTGGTTTCTAATCCTAACAAGGTTTATAGTCGTGAGAAGCTGCTTACTTTAATTTGGGGCGCGGATTATCCGGGAGATGTGCGTACTGTAGACGTACACATCCGCAGACTTCGCGAGAAAATTGAAAAAAATCCAAGCGAGCCCAAGTATGTGCATACCAAATGGGGTGTGGGCTATTATTTCCTTTGCAAATAGGCAGGCAATATGAAAAAGATAAAGCATTTAGAGCAAATCAAACATTATATAAGCTCCTTTTTCAGGTCAATAATCAGTATCAGAACCGTTATTTATGTTATTATGTTAATAGCAGGTGTAGTACCGGCGCTGATTTTGTATGTAGGTATTTTACAGAATTATGAAAATAAGGCTGTGGAAATTCGGGCTAATACCGTACAAAATCAGTTAAAGGTGCTGTCCAATCATCTGGTCACCTACAATTATCTGGAAAATACCGATTCTGATGTAATCAGTGCTGAATTGGAAATGATTTCCAACCTGTATGAAGGTCGTGTGCTGATTATTTCCGAAAATTATGAAATTATCAAGGATACTTATTCCATTAGTCAGGGAAAATACATGCTCTCAGAGGAAATTATCAAGTGTTTCCATGGGGAGAGCATTGTCCGCTATGACAAGGTGGATGGTTATATCGAAATGACTACGCCTATTAAACGAAAGGTCACAGTGCTGGGTGAGCAGGGCTTGGAAGAGCAGGAGGTTGTGACCGGGGTTATGTTTACCAGTATTTCCAACAGCGATATTGTAGATACGTTGGAGGCACTTAGCCGCAGGGCATATACGCTGCTGACTTTTTCTTTGGTAATTATGGTAGCAGTGGCATTTTTGTTGTCAGGCTTTATGGTGATGCCTTTTAAGCGTTTGTGTGCGTCTATCCGTAATACCAAGAACGGATATTTTGATGATTTTGTGCCTGTTGATACGTATGTGGAGACCAGGCAGATATCCGAGGCCTTTTCAGAGTTGATGGGGCGCATGAGAGTACTTAATGATTCCAGACAGGAATTTGTTGCAAACGTAAGTCACGAGCTAAAGACCCCATTAACCTCTATGAAGGTTCTGGCAGATGCTATTGCCGGTATGGGCGGCAATGCCCCTGTAGAGCTGTACGAAGAGTTTTTTAATGATATCACTGTGGAGATTGACAGAGAAAACCAGATTATTACAGACCTGCTTGCTTTGGTTAAGATGGACAAAAAAGCAGCAGAGCTGGTGATAGATACCATAGATGTGGCAGAGCTTTTGGAGCTGGTGTTAAAGCGACTGCGTCCACTGGCAAGGAAAAAGGACGTGGAGCTGATACTGGCCTGTATACGTCCGGTTACAGCCCTGCTTGATGAAGTTAAAATGAACCTGGTGTTTACCAACCTTATTGAGAACGCTATTAAATATAATGTGGAGCATGGCAGTGTGACGGTTACACTGGATGCAGACCATAAGGATTTCTGGGTAAGTGTATCCGATACCGGCATCGGTATTCCAAAGGAGGATGCGGAGCATATTTACGAGAGATTTTATCGTGTAGATAAGTCTCATTCCAGAGAAATAGGTGGCACAGGACTTGGGTTAGCTATTACGCGCAGTGCAATTATCATGCATAGAGGAACTATTTCGCTGGAAAGTGAAATGGGAGTAGGAAGTACCTTTACCGTCAAAATTCCATTGAATTGTCAGGCAGGGATAGGAAGCAATGAAAAGTGATAAATTATGTGGATACAATTTTATAAGCAAAGTGGCTGCAATGCTTTGTTTTCTGGTGCTTTTTGCCTGCCTTTTTGGCTGTGGCAGCAAGGAAGAAGAGGGGACGCCTGTTGTGATGTCATATATCAGCTCACAGAGCACCAAAATTATTGAAAAGACAGCATATTTGGTTGGTGAAGGTGCAGAGGAGCAGCTAAAGGAGGTGCTTAATCTGCTTGCAACGCCACCTTCCAAGCTGGAGTATCATGTGCCACTTGCACAGGGGATTACAGTGCTTACCACGAATCTGACCAATCAGTCTCTGGTATTAAATCTTTCTGCGGAATATAAGCAGTTAAATCCTACTATGGAGATTCTTGCCAGGGCTTCTTTGGTAAAAAGTCTTACGCAAGTGAAAGGGATAGATAAGGTAACCATTCATATTGACGGGGAGCCTCTTAGGGACAGTTTGGAAAAGCCTATCGGTGCTATGAGTGCAGAGATGTTTATCGACAATGCAGGTGAAGAAATCAGTACCTATGATAAAGTGACAGTGCGTCTTTATTTTGCTAATGCGGCCGGTGATGCTCTGGTGGCAGTAGACAGAAGCAAGGCTTATAATACCAATATTTCATTGGACAAGTTTGTGGTGGAAGAGCTGTTAAAGGGACCTGAGACCCAGGGTGTTTACCCTACGATTAATCCGGAAACCAAGCTTGTCAGTACATTAGTGAAGGACAATACCTGTTATGTAAATTTTGACAGTACCTTTTTGAAACAGGTGTATGAGGTGAAGGCAGAGATTGCTATTTACAGTATTGTAAATTCTCTGTGTGAGCTTTCCGGCATAGACCGGGTGCAAATATTTGTGGACGGTAAGTCTGAGGTGATGTTTCGCGAGATGATACCGCTTACTACGGTATTCAGTCGTGATTTAGATTATATTCAATAACATTCTGATTAAATTCTTTGGGAGAAAAGGCATGAAGCGACCGTTTGGGTGTGTCTGCCTGTTCTTCGTCCTGTTTATACGATTGTTCTATGTATGCTTCCCGCCCAAGCTGCCTGATTATAGTGCATTAAAAGGGCGGGAGGTATATGCATGCGGTCAGGTTCAAGGGGTTAAGGTACAGGAAATCAATGGGGAGTCGCAAACGGTATATACGATTTCAAGGACTTCCTTAAGGGAGAACAGTGCAGTTTCTGATTACTTTTCTGATAAAAGCATTTCAGTTCAAAATACAAAAGAAGCAGAGCATACACAGTATGTTCATGATAAAATCTATTGTTATATTTCACATACGGATATACAAATACATATTGGTGCCTGGGTTTGTTTTCGGGGGAGCTTTGTGCCCTTTGAGGCGGCCGAAAATCCCGGGCAGTTTGACAGTCAGCTTTATTATCATGTGCAGAGGATAGGCGGTAGTCTTAGAGAGGGCAGGCTTATCTGGAGTGACGGTGGCAAAGATATTTTATCGGATGCCTTGTATCATTTAAAAAACTATCTTGCGGAAAAAATAGATGGTTATTTTACACCTCTTTATGGCGGTGTGATGAAAACCATTCTTTTGGGGGATAAGACGGACTTAGACAAAGAGTTAAAGCAGCTGTTTCAGGAGGGTGGTATTTTGCATATCCTGACTATTTCGGGACTGCATATCAGTATGCTTGGAATGGGATGCTTTCGGTTGCTTAGACGTTTTGGGGTGTCGCAAAGGCCGGCAGCGGTTTTGGGACTTATTATAGTAATTTTTTATGGCATGATGATAGGGAGCCAGGCGGCAACCTTTCGTGCTATCTGTATGTTTGTTATGCAGATGGCAGCTGTTTTGCTGGGACGGACCTATGACCGCCTGACAGGACTGTCCATAGCAGCTATTCTGCTCTTGCTGGAAGAGCCTATGTATGTTTTTTACAGTGGGTTTCTGCTTTCCTTTGGAGCGGTGCTGGGTGTGACGGTGTTTTCTCCCGTAGTGGAACGTTGGTCCAAAGAGAAAGGTGTTGTGGCAGGGTATATTGGGAAATGGTTTTCGGGAGGTGTCGGTATACTGTTGTGTACCCTTCCGATACAATTATATTTTTACTACGAATATCCGTTATACAGTATGCTGATAAACGTCATAGTCCTTCCTGTACTGCCTTTTCTAGTAGGTTTTGGGGCAGTGGTGCTGGCAGTGCCCGGAGTGATTTCGGTGGCGGCAGTGCCTTTTGTGACAGGGTGCGAGTGGCTTTTGGGAGCATACCGGTGGATTTGTGAATGGAGTCAGCGGCTGCCGTATCATAGTCTGGTGTTTGGAGCTCCTAAGGCGTGGCAGATGGTCTTGTATTATGGGTGTCTTATAGGAGTGCTTGTTTTTGGAAAGGCGGATGCGTTGGAAAAGGTTATTCCAAGGTTAAAAAGAAAATATTCACGAAAGCATGGCAAAGACTATCTCCGGGTCTTACAAAGGAGATTGGGAGCAGGACTGCTTTTCTGCTTTGTTGTGTCCGTATGCTGTTTGTTCTGGCGTCCTGTGAAAGGGCTGACCTGCCGTTTTCTTAGCGTAGGGCAGGGAGATTGTGCTGTGCTGCAATATGGCCAGGAAACCTATATCGTTGACTGCGGCAGTACCAGTAAGAGCAATGTGGGAACGCAGATTTTATTACCCTGCTTGAAGTATTATGGTGTTTCCAAGGTGAATGGCGTGTTTTTGAGTCATGCAGATGGGGACCATATGAATGGGATTGTGCAGTGGCTGGAAAATTATGAGCATAGTCATGTAGAACTTGAATTGCTTATACTGCCGGAATTGGCAGAGGAGGCTTTGCAGCAGGAGTTTGGAGAATTATTAGGATTGGCAGAAGCAGCCGGAGTATCAGTTACCACGCTGGGAGCCGGAGACAGGCTGTCATTACAGGCAGAAGGCTGGCCCGGTTTTCCTGATATAGGAGAAGGGAAGAAATTGACAATAGAAGTGTTGCATCCGGTAAAGGACTGCAGTGATACGGAGGATGCCAATGGATATTCCCAGGTGCTTTTGTTTAGCTATGAGGGGCAGGGTGTACTTATGACGGGAGATATCGGAGAAAGGCAGGAGGAGAAGCTTCTTTCGGAGGTGCAGGAAAAAAATATTGTATTGCTAAAGGCGGCCCATCACGGCTCTAAGTATTCCAGTACGGAGGCTTTTTTGAAAAATTGCAGTCCAAAGCATATTATACTTTCTTATGGTGTGGGCAACAGCTACGGACATCCCCACAAGGCGGCAGTAGCGCGCATGGAGGCAGTAGGGGCAAGGCTCTGGTATACAGGCCGGGTGGGTGCTGTTCAATGCATTTTAACAGGCGATAACCTGATTATGGAAAGTTTTCCTTTTCATTGACGGGAGGGGCAAAATTCTGTATACTGGATATGTCGGGCAAGTCTTTTGGATGAGGCGGCAGGACAGTGCTTTAAAGGAGAGGCTATAGAAGGGCCGGTACAAGAGTGATGAAGCGCATTTTAGAGGATATTAAAAGCGGAGGCTACCGTAATGTATATGTTTTGTATGGACAGGAAGCCTATTTACAAAAACAATACCGGGATAAGCTGGTAACGGCATTGATTGGGGAAGGGGATACCATGAATTTCTGGCATGTGCAGGGAAAGGACTATTCTATTCCGCAATTAATCGATTTTGCAGAAACCATGCCCTTTCTGGCAGAACGCAGGGTTATTGTGATGGAAGGAACCGGTGTGCTGAAAGGTAGTGCCGATGGGCTGGCAGAGTATTTTGCTTCGCCTTGCGAGACTACTACATGGATTTTGGTGGAAAGTGAATGTGATAAGAGAAGCAAGCTTTTTAAAGCTTGTGATAAAGCCGGTCTTTGTGTGGAGTTTGGGGCACAGGATGAGGCAACCTTAAAAAAGTGGATTTTGGGCATGATAGGACGTGAAGGCAAGCAAATTACAGGCCAGACGCTGGAGCTCTTTTTAGAAAAAACAGGCACAGATATGAATATTATACGTCTGGAATTAGAAAAGCTTTTGTGCTATACCATGGAGAAGGCTGTCATCGAAAGGATAGATGTGGAAGCGGTGTGTATTACCCGTATTACCAGTCATATTTTTGATATGGTGGATGCGATTGGTATTCGTGACCGGAGAAAAGCGCTTGCATTATACAATGAGTTGCAGGCGCTTAGAGAGCCGCCTATTCGTATTCTTTTTTTGATAGGGAGACATATGAATATATTGCTGCAGATAAAGGATTTAAAAAAACGCGGTGTGGATAACAAAACTATGGCTGCCAAGGTTGGAGTTCCGCCTTTTGCGGTAGGCAAATATTTGAAGCAGGCAGGTTTGTACAAGGGTGCACAGTTAAAGCAGGCCCTGGAGCGTTGCATTCAGGCAGATGAAGCCATTAAGACAGGCGCACTACAGGACAAAATGAGTGTGGAATTATTGGTTTTTGAATTGACTGAGAAAGAGGCAGTCAGTGGAAGGGATACAGTATGAGAATTGGTATGGGTTATGATGTGCACAGACTTGTGCCGGATAGAGATTTCATCATGGGAGGAGTGAAAATTCCTTACGAAAAGGGGCTTTTAGGACATTCTGATGCAGATGTGTTGCTGCATGCAATTATGGATGCTTTGCTGGGGGCGGCTGCTCTTGGTGACATTGGTAAACATTTTCCGGATACAGACCCTCAGTATAAAGGGATTTCTTCCGTGAAGCTTTTGGAGCATGTAGGGGAGCTGTTGGAGGAAAATTGCTTTTTTATTGAAAATATTGATGCAACCATTATTGCACAGGCACCCAAAATGAGACCTTATATTGATGAAATGAGGACTAATATTGCCGGGGCTCTGGGCATTGATATCTCCCAGGTAAATGTCAAAGCTACCACAGAGGAGGGGCTGGGCTTTACCGGTACCGGTGAAGGGATTTCATCTCAGGCAATTTGCCTTTTAACCAGTCCGCGGAGTATGGCTACTATGGAAGTGGAAGTGGAAAGAGGCTGCGCAGGCTGTGGTGGATGTACCAGAGCTTAGTGTGGCAATGATATACAAGGATACAGAATAGAAGTGAGCTGTCGTAGCTTATTTGGATTACGTGGGTAAATCCGGATGAGCTATGGCAGCTTATTTTGTGTTTGTTGCTAGATGGGAGAAAAATACAGAAATGTAAAATATTGCCATAAAATGTCGAAGAAAAATGGATAAAATAACGAATAAGACCAAGAATGCATTGACAATATATTGTGCAACATGTATAATCAAATGCGTACTAAAAGTTTCGAGATTGTACAAAATACAAAATATGGAAAATGGAGGTGTAATAATTGGATTTAAAGAAATTTGCCACAGAGAGCAGAAACCAAAGAACCATGAATCTGGATGAGATGACGCCCCTTGAAATTGTCACTGTGATGAATGAAGAGGACAAGCAAGTGCCCCTTGCTATAGAGAAGGTGCTTCCACAGATTGCAGAAGCAGTTTCTATCATTGAGCATGCCTTTTTAGAAGGTGGGCGTCTGTTTTACATGGGCGCAGGAACCAGCGGCAGACTCGGTGTTCTGGATGCATCTGAGTGTCCGCCTACCTATGGTGTGGATCCGGGTATGGTAGTGGGACTGATTGCAGGTGGTGAAAAGGCTTTTATCAAGGCCGTGGAAGGTGCAGAGGATAGCCGTGAGCTGGGCCGACAGGACTTGATGGAGCATGGATTACATGCAAAAGATGTTGTGGTAGGAATTGCGGCCAGTGGCCGTACGC
The DNA here is from genome assembly GCA_045651105.1 of Lachnospiraceae bacterium. Taxonomy (GTDB): domain Bacteria; phylum Bacillota; class Clostridia; order Lachnospirales; family Lachnospiraceae; genus RGIG6307. Next base: position 14,759 of record JAZRRW010000012.1, on the reverse strand, counting down.
CTTATGTGTTGGGCGGCCTGGAGTATGCGAACGCCATGAATTGCAGGACCATTGCTATTTCCTGTAATGCAGGCAGTGCGATTGGGCAGGCAGCCGGTCTTGCTATCGAAGCACAGCCCGGTCCGGAGGTGCTGACCGGCTCTACCAGACTGAAGGCCGGCACTGTGCAAAAATTAATTTTAAATATGCTTTCTACGGCGTCTATGGTTAGAATCGGAAAAGCATATCAGAACTTAATGGTTGACGTAGTGCAGAGTAATGAAAAATTGCGCACACGAGCAGAGAATATCGTGATGGATGCCACCGGTGTGGAAAGAGCATTGGCAAGACAGACTATCGATGCGGCAGATGGTAAGGTGAAGACTGCCATTACGATGATTTTGGCTGACTGTGATGCGGCGGCAGCTACAGAGCTGTTGGAAAAAGCAAATGGTCACGTGCGTGAAGCAATAAGAATAAAAGGAGAAATGTGATTATGACGAACGAAGAACTTGTAAAAGTAATTCTTGAAAATGTGGGCGGCAGAGATAATGTTTTGGCTGCTACCAATTGTATGACACGACTTCGCATTGATGTGAAAGAGGATGCCGGAATTAATGATGCGGCGTTAAAGGGCATTGAAGGTGTTATGGGTATTGTTCATGATAAGGCGGGCTACGTAGAAGTAGTAGTAGGACCCGGAAAATGCAGAAAATGCGCTGATATTTGTGCATCCATGGGCATACCGGCTTCTGCAGATGCAGAGGGGGCAGCCAAGGCTACCTCTACTCAGAATGACTGGCAGACCAATAAGGCAGCTGTAAAGGCTGGTCAGAAGCAGAGCAAATTTAAGGCGTTGTTAAAGACTTTCGGGGAAATATTTGTTCCGCTTATTCCGGGTGTTATTGCGGCAGGTATTTGTTCCGGTCTGGCAACCTTACTTGCTCAGTTAGTACCTACATATACTGATAGTGCAGTGTTGACAAGCATCCACAGTATATTGACCTTGATTAATCAGGCCTTCCTGACCTATCTGACTGCATGGGCAGGCTATCGTGCGGCTGAAAAATTTGGTGCCACACCTATCCTGGGTGGTATGCTTGGTATGATTACCACCTTGGGCGGCATTGATACCATTGCAAAGACAGTTGGTTTGTATGACATGGAACAGCCGTTAAATTCTATTTTAAGAAGCGGCCGTGGCGGTGTGCTGGCAGCTGTAATCGGTGTATTCGTGCTTGCGAAGGTGGAAAAATGGGTTCGTAAGCGTGTGCCGGACGCACTGGATATTGTAGTTACGCCACTGTTAACGATGATTATCGTGCTGGTTCCATACATCTTTCTTATTATGCCGGCTACCGGTTATGTTTCTACCTTCCTTTGCTGGATTGTGGAAATCGTATGTATGAGTGAATCTCTTTTTATTCGTATTATAGCAGGTTATATTGCTTCCCTGTTGTTCCTTCCAATGGTTGCTATGGGTATGCACCATGGTCTGGTTGCTTTGTACACCGTGCAGTTAGAGAGTCTGGGCTTTGTAACGCTGTATCCGGCACTGGCTATGGCAGGTGCAGGTCAGGTTGGTGCTGCAATCGCGATTTATAGGAAAGCCAAAAAGGTGGGCAATAAGAGAATGCAGTCTGTTATCAGAGGTGCCCTTCCTGCCGGTGTGCTTGGTGTAGGCGAACCCCTTATTTATGGTGTAACGCTTCCAATGGGTAAACCATTTATCACAGCAGGTCTTGGTGCAGGCTTTGGTGGTGCTTTTGCAATGGCAATGCAGGTTGCTTCCACTACATGGGGACCGTCCGGTGTGATTGCACTGGCTGTTATGACAGGTGGTCCGAATGGTCCTATATGGAGCGTGATTTATTATGCGATTGCGTTGGTTATCAGCTATGTAATGGGTTATGTGATTACCAATATCGCCATTAAGCCGGAAGAAGTTGCTGAGGCGTAATAAAATAAAGCGATTAATAAAATAGTTAAAGTCTACAAAATACTGACATGCTTATCTGAAAATAAGTGTGTCGGTATTTTTTTAAAATTTTTAGAAATGAATTTTTTGTATTAAAATTAATTTAAGCAATATCAAGGTTTTAAAGGATTTTCATATACCCTTTTAGGGTTATTGACATATTGTAATGGATAGTGGTAAGATAAGGAAGAATAGAAAGTATGGGATATTCTATTTACATAGTTTGGGATTGAAGGAGGGGAGAGCCTCTGAAAATTAAATATTTATCCTTAGAGGACAGACAAAATCTACGTATATTACGGCATACCACGGATAATGATGTGATAGCGGATATTCTGGGAAGCGTTTTACGGCGAAGGCAGTATACGTTGCAGGCCCTCTGGGAGTACCGAAAGTGGTTTTTGAAATTGTCGGAGGAGCAGCTGGAAAAGGATCCGGCCTTGATTTGTGGGCTGGTGCAGATGCTGTTGCTGCAAGGCGATTTAGACCGCGCATATAAGTTTCTTGGGAAAATACCCGACAGGAGTATTTATTGGTATATGACCAAGATGACCTTGCCAGGCATAGGAAATGACGAGCTAAGGAGTATTGTCGAGGAGTTAAAGGGGCAAGGTTTCAGGCGGCCGGGACTTACTTTGACAGCCGGGCGTCCCAGTGTTTTGAATGGTATGTGGGATGTGACCCCTCAGTCAGCAAGGCTTCTTGAGAATAAGGAAGACACCTTGGAACTGATAGAGACACTGTATGGTGAGCAAGCACAAAGTATTTATGAGGTGGCACTGGCAGAGAAGCTGTATTGGGAGGACGATTGTTACACCGCACTGGTTCATGTGGTGGGCATTATTCCATTCCTCAGAGAGAAAAAGGATATGCGTCTGTTATTTGTGGCACTGACGATTGAAATGTACATATTGGTATTAAATGGACAGGCTACCACCGTGGAGCCTTTGATAAAAAATCTGCGGCAGCAGATTAAGGAGGTAGGTCTGGAGGCCTATTTGCCTAATATCGATGCACTGGAAGCCTGGGCAGCTATGTATGATGGTCATTATGCTCAAGTGACCAAGTGGATGCGAGAAGCCGCGCCGGACGAATACAGTAAGTTCTGTATGTTAGATTTGTTTCGCTACATGGTTAAGATGAGAGCCTACATTATTCATGGAAAATACCTCATGGTGACGGCACTGGCTAATCGCTTGCTACCGTTATTGGAGGCAGGGAAGCGTTATATGAATACCTGCGAGCTTCATGTCATATGGGCCATGAGTGATTACGCAGACGGCAGGAAGGAAGAAGCCTTTGGACATATAGAAAAGGCACTGGCGCTATCCGAGCAGTACAGATATGACCGCCTGTTGGCAGATGAGGGGCCTCGTGCCTTAGAAGTACTGAAGCAATATCAAAAGGCCAAGGGCCTAAAGGGCAAGCAACCTTATCTGGACAAGGTGATTGCCATGGCAGAAAAGGTAGCGGCTATTCATCCAAGCTATCTAAAAAGTCAGCTTCCTAAGCAGCCGGCTCTGACCGAGACGGAAATGCGGGTGTTACGACTTTTGGCAGATTTCCGTACTAATGGTGAAATTGCCGAAATTACCGGCATGGCAGAGGAAACTGCCAGAAAGCATTGCAAGCATATCTTCGCCAAGCTGGAGGTCAAAAACAGACACCAGGCCGTGGATAAGGCGATAGAGTATGGTTTGATTGAACCAAAGAAAATAACAAATTACAATAACACAGGTTAAAATTGTTTAAATTATTATGCTTAAAAAATTTAAAGGAGGGGTAAATGATGAAAAAAATCATTTCAACAATTTTATCATTGGCATTGCTTATCAGTCTGATACCGACAAATATAATGCCGGTATATGCAGATACGGTAAGCCATGATTTGGCATTAAGCAGTATTACAAGTGAATACATAGCCGATGCTGATGCAATTTGGGGCTACGAGGATTACTTTACAGCCAACAATACAGAATATGCCGGTGCAGTATGGACGGACAAATCTGTATTTACCAAAAGTGATAACTTTACAACTAAGTTCAGAGTGAGCAAGGATAGTACAGGTGCGGATGCTGCAATTTCTATTGCAGATGACAATTTCCTTGTTTCTTTGTCAGCACTGGGTGCTACTAAAGAAGTGTTGGGTTATTCTAATTTACCGTCAGATACTGTGTTTATTCTGGATGTATCTAACAGTATGGAATCCAATGAACTGACTTCTATGGTAGAGGCAACTAATAAGGCGATTGACGAATTGTTAAGCCTGAACTTACATAATAGAGTCGGTGTTGTTGTGTATGGTACGGATGCCAGTGTGTTACTGCCGATAGACCGATATACTACGACCAAAACATCGGGTTATGGGACAAATGCGTATAATGTATATTTAGAACTTGCAAACAGTCAGATTCGCACAGCCAGAACCTCAAGGTATGGTGGTTATAATACAACTTACAATGTAACGGATAGCAGCAATGATACTGTAAACAGATATGTCAATACCGGTGGTTCCACCTATATTCAGGGTGGTATGTATCAGGCTGAGACTTTGTTTGAAGCAATAAAGGATACTGATATTGAAACCGGTTTGATTCAGGGTGGTACAAAGAGAATTCCAATCGTAGTATTGATGTCTGATGGTGCGCCTACCAGAGGTGCTACAAACTATACGCAGGCTACAAATGCTAACCGTAATATTGGTAATGGTAACAATAGCAGTATAAGTGATTATTTAGTGTTCCCTGCACAATTAACTGCTGCACATTTACGCAGTCAGATTGAAGAGCATTATGATCGTGAAAGCTTATTCTATACTCTTGGATATGATGTAGAGTACGCAGAAGCAAGAAGAGTGCTTGATCCTTTGAATAATACCTCTGATACAGTAAACAGGTGGTGGACAAATTATGAGAGTACAGCTGTAAACAGTCAGATAGCCAATTATAGTTACAGTAATAATAGAATTACTCGTGTGGAATCTGCTACAGATACGTTGAAAGACTATAGATATTATACTGATCAGTATTTTCCGGCTACTAATACAAGTGGTTTGGTAGAAGCTTTTGACAAAATTGTTTCACAGATTGTAATTCAGTCTAAGTATTATCCTACTTTGGTAGAAAGCGGAGAATACGATTTGGATGGTTATATTACCTTTGAAGATGAACTTGGCAGCTTCATGGAAGTGAAGAGTATGAAGGGCCTTGTAATGGGAGGTAAATTGTTTACCGGAGATGCATTTACACAGGCTTTAAATACTCCGGGAAAGTTTGGTGATGCTTCTACTTGGACAGAGTATGGTGAAGAGTTCTTAGTATCAGTACAGGAGCGTTTAAATATCAGAAATGATCAGGCGAGAGCACTTCTTTCAGCAGCATGGCGTTCTACAGATAGACAGCTTACGGAAGATCATTTTATTGGATGGTATGCGGATGCTGCCGGTAATTATCTGGGACACTGGGATACAAATGCACATACTGCATTGAACTATCCGGAGGGAACAAAGTATCTGAATAAATGCTATTTCTTCTACGGAGATTTGACTGGAGAGTACGGTCATGTAGAAGGCGGCGACATGATGTATATTGTTGTACAGGTTCACAAGGATATTACAACAGATGATGAGTGTGTGATTTTCAAAATTCCTGCCAGTCTGGTTCCTGTAACAAAATATACAGTAGAGGTAAACAGTAACAGTTACGATACAGCGACAGAAGTGAAGCTTTCAATGGAAGAAGAATCACCAATTCGCTTACTGTTTGAAGTAGGTGTGCTGGATGAGATTAATGAGATTAATCTCATGGAGTATATGGCTGATGAAAAGAATACCCAGGGACATACACATCCGGTTAAGGACGGTAACAATAATACAGTAGGCTATGCTTTTTATTCTAATCGTTGGGGTGCAGGACATATTCTTGATGGTAGTGGTGTGACAGATAAACTAGATCCGAATAATCATATGGCAACGGTTTCTCATTTCCATCCTTCTTTAGAAAATGAGAGATATTATTATACAGAAGATAGCTATATTTATTCTGACGAAAATGGCACTTTGTATACAGGTACGGCAGCACCGACGGGCAACGGATATTATCACAGATACAGAATTATAAAGACAACCGCAGCTGGTTCTACCAATGCTGAGATAACCTATAAATATGTTCCGGTTGATCCTGCAGTACTTGCTGCAACAGGGGATCTTGCGATTGCTAAGGATGAGAGTGGCTGGTATATTCCGGCAGGGCAAATTTATCAGCAGATTGCACGTCATCGTGTAGAGAAAAAAGACATTGCTGAAAATAACGATAATATAACAGGTACCATTACCTATTATGATTATCCGGTATTGATTCATCCAACCAGTGCATTAGAGGATTATCACATTTATGATTTCCTTGGTAATAACGGACGTCTGGTAATGTATTCCGCACAGGGTATTAAGCTTTCTAAGACTATAGATGATGCGGCAGTGGCAGCAGGAAGCAAAGATTTTGTGTTTGATATAGTATTAAGTCAGGAATCAGACGGTATGAAAATACTGGATGCTACAGGTAATGAATTGCCGGATTCCGACTATACTGTAAGTGCAGACGGGATGACTGTTACTGTTACAGTTGGTAATGATGAGACTATTTATATCGTAGGTCTTACAGCAGGTACTACTTATACAGTAACAGAAAAGTATCACAGCGAATATCGCGTGAAGGAAAGTACAGGTACTAGCGGAACTGTTGCGGCATATACTTTGAATCCGGTTGCCTTTGTAAATACTGCAAGCTCTCATATGGGTGATTTGGTGGTTACTAAGACTGTTACTCATGATTATGGTGATGAGTATGTGATCCCAAAGAATAAGTTGTTTACAGTAGTCGTAGAACTGCAGGGAGATGCAAACAAAGAAAAGACTTTCGCTGCAACTGGTACTGTGAGCGGCGGTACAAAAATTACGGAAGTTATAACGGATGCTGATGGCAAAATAACATTGACTTTGAGCCATGAAGATTCTGTAACTATTAAGGGAATTCCGGAAGATACAGTATATACAGTAACAGAAGTAAATATTCCTACAGGCTTCGAACAGACGACACCTGCAGAGAGCCTGACTGGAACAATTATTACTGACCAAACGGTACGGGCTGATTTGGTGAATGAATATACTGTAAGTGATAAGAATGCTACTACACTTAGTATTACTGGAACAAAAACGATCTTTGGCAGGGAATGGGAGGATGCGGATAGTTTTGCATTCCAGTTACAGGAGTATGTAAGCGGCTGGCAGAATATTGAAGGTGCAACAGGTAATGCAACCAAGAATAATACGAATTTCAGTATCAATACGACTTTCGAGTATGCTACTCCGGGTATCCATTATTACAGAGTTATTGAAGTGGAACCGGATGCAGAGCATAAAATTGCTGGTATGGCATATGACAATACTGTCTATAATTTCCGTGTTACTGTAGCAGATGCTGACATGGATGGATATTTGGAAGTTACGGCAAGTGATACTGTAACAGTAAGTGGAACTGGTGATGCATATACAATTACATTAAATAATACAAACTTTACAAATATTTATCATCAGGCAGTAGCAACGATTAATATCAGTAAGAACTTGATAAATGAAACTGGTGTAGAAATCAGTAAGAGTGATTTTGTGTTCGGACTTTATACGGATGAAGCGTGCGAAAATGCAGTTACTGATGAGAATAATGATCCGGTAATGGTATCACCTGGTGTAGGTGGTAGTGCTGTAATTAACAGAATTTATAATACTGAAGGTTCACATGAATACTATTTGAAAGAAATTGCCGGAAATGTAGTCGGTATGACTTATGATCCGACTATATATCAGGTTATTGTAACAGTGACAGGTAATGAACAGGATGGTTTTACAGCTTCTACAAAAATTAATGAAAAAGTGGAAGGAACTTGGAAGGAAGTTGCCGGGAACGTTGCAGTATTTGACAATACGTATGCTTTGGATACGGTAGCAACTCCTGTAGAAATCCCAGGTACAAAGGTGTTTAACGGTCCTGCTAGTATGGCAAAGGATTTTGCGTTTGCTATTTATAAGACAGATGCTGATTTTACAGTAGCAAATGATGCAACTGCATTACAGACGGTATATAATGATTCTGGAAACATTACATTCACAGATGTAGAAAGATATACCAAAGTTGGTCATTACTACTATGTAGTAAAGGAAGTGCCTGGCACAAATCCGGCTGTAACCTATGATGATACAGAATATCATGTGACAGTGCATGTAGTACCTCATGAAGAAGCACTTCAAGAAGGTGAAACAGCACAAGCAAAATTGGTGATTAAATCTATCACCATCAACGAAGTTGGTGGAACTGGTAATCAGATTGCATTTGAAAATACTTACACAATCCGTGAAAAAGCAAAGATCACTATTAATGGTGACAAGGATGTGACAGGAAAGAATATAACGGCTAATGAGTTTTCTTTTGGATTGTATAGTAATCCGGAGTGTACAATACCGGTTACAGAAAATGTAAAGGAGAATACAGCAATAGCTGCAGAAATCTCCGGTGCGTTTTCTTTTGACTTTGAGTATGCTTCAACAGGAACATATACTTACTACATCAAGGAAATTCCGGGTGAGATTGAGTACAAAGAAGGTGAAAAAGTAATCGGAACCATGAGTTACGATTCGACTGTATATCAGGTAGTGATTAATGTGACCGATAATGGTCAGGGTGTATTATCTGCAGCAAAATCTATTACCAAAGTTGGTGAAAGCGCAGAAGCAGATTTGAAGTTTACTAATGTATACGATCCGACTGATGTGACCGGACTGAAGTTTGATTTCACCAAGACATTTATTGAGAATGCAACGAATACCGATATTACTACATGGCCGGTTGGCGGATTCCAGTTTGCACTTTACGAGGCAAATGACAAGTATGAAATTACAAATAGTACGCCTGCTATTACAGCAAGTGCATCTGATAAAAATGCTGTAGAGGTAGTATTACCTACTTATGATGCAGCAGGTACCTTCTACTATGTATTTAAGGAATTGCCGTTAGAGGATCATACAATCAGTTATGACAGTACTGAACATCATATTATGGTCACAGTTACTGACTATGGTACCGGAGAGCTTAGAGGAAGTGTATATGTAAACGGTAGAGTAAATGATAGTGCTTCCTTCAGAAATATTCATACTACGGTATATGCAGATGATATTATCCGTGTTAAGAAGGAATTTACAAATGAAACCGGTGTTGAAATTTCAATGGATACCTTCAAGTTCGGATTATTCACAGATGAAGCATGTACAGTTCCGGCTATGTTTGAAGGTGTTGAAGTAACCAGTATGGCAGATATGAACGGAGATGCATCCTTCTATTTCCAGTACAACGATTCCTTCCTGGGTACTACCGTAACATCAAAGGTAGATACTTATTATGTAGCGGAAATCATTCCGGCATCTGCAATTCCGGGCATGATTTATGATAAGTCAGTATATAAAGTAGATGTAACAGTAACCTATGATAAAACAACGGATCCGTCAAATCCGACACTGACTGCTTCACAGAATATAACGAAGATTATCGGAGCAAATGGCGTGAAGTTGGATAATCCAGTTTCAGTAACGGATATTACTTTTGATAATACTTATAAGTTAAGTAGTGCACTGTTTACTTTGAAGGGCCATAAAGTATTCCAGGATACAACGGGTGCAAATATGGCAGTAGAAGATGATAAGTTTACATTTGAATTGTATGAAGCTACTGTAAATACTGCAGCTGATAAATGGACAATCGGCACCTTAAAAGATAGTGTAGAGAATCAGGGTAATTTATTTACATTTAATATTTCTGATGTAAATAAGGCAGGCACATATTATTATGTAATTAAGGAAAGTGCTAAGGATGCATTGTCAGGTGTTACATATGATAATACGGAATACCGTGTAATTGTTGAGGTAACAGCAGGTTCAAGTGCAGAATTAGTTGGAAATGTAAAAGAGATATCCAAGGTTACCTATGATGATAAAGGCAATGAAACGGTAACTACTCTTAGTGCTAATAACCAAATTGTATTTATAAATACCTACAATCCGTCCTCTGCACCTGCAATCATCTCCGCGAAGAAGGTGCTCCATAATGCAGAGCTTACAGCAGATGCTTTCGAATTCGAACTGGTTGACGCAAATGGTAAGGTTGTAGCAACTGCAACCAATGATGCAGCAGGTAATATTACTTTTGCACCACAGATGTTTGATAAGGCAGGAGAGTATCAGTACAGCATTCGCGAAGTGAAGGGTAACATCGAAAATGTAACCTACGATACCACAGAATTTACTGTGAAGGTGATTGTAGAGGACAATTTGATGGGAGAACTTGTAGCAAATGTAAAGTACCAGAGTGAACCGGTATTTGAAAATACCTACACACCGCCTACTCCGCCGGTGGAGCCAGATCCTGAATCCCAGGATGAACACAAGATTCATATCTTCACCAAGATTTGGGATGACAACAACAATGCAGCAGGCAAGCGCCCAAGCAGCATTATGGTAAGCTTGTATTGTAACGGCATTTACGCATCCGATATCGAGCTTTGCGAAGCAAATAACTGGACATGTGGCTTGATATTAATGTCTATAAACGACGGCGAAGAGGTTGTATGGACTATTGAGGAGAAAAATGTACCGGCAGGCTACACGGCATCCTACAATCAGGAGACACACACGGTAACTAATACCTATATTGATTCCGTAAGTACAGGCGGCACCGGAACAGGTGATGACTCTAACATCGCACTCTTCGGCATTATAGCAGTAGTGGCACTGATTGCACTGGCAGGCATAGCAGTTCTGTTAATCAAATTTAAGAAAAAAGATGAGCATGAAGAATAAGAATTCATGAAATGTGGGGCGCACATCCAAGTGATGTGCGCCCCATAAAATTATATTAAATTTACTTATGTCTCCTGTATATCAATACCTTGCTCAGCTAACAAAGCCTTTAAACGTGCAACCTCAGCTTCTGCGTTTACGGCACGGGTCACCGCATTCTCTGCACGGGTTTCAGCGTTCAAAATGCGGCCTTCTGCTACGGTAAGTTTTTCCTTGGTGTCCGTAAGCTCTGCCTTGATATCGGCAAGCTCCGCCTTGGCCTGAGCTACCTCTGCCTGAGACGCCTGTACGTCAATCTTTTCCATATTCGCCCATAGATATCCCATATCTCGCGTCCTCACTTTCTTTACACATTCCTCAGTGTCCTGCCTAGACAGGGTGAGCTTGGTACACAATGCCTGCATAACCATTACAATAATATCAATGACTGCCTCCGGAGATTCTTCCACAATGCGGTTAATCTCATCCGCCGGTATATGCACAAACTCACTTAAATCGGCCTTGGTCTGAATCTTATTAAGAAGCATAATCAAGGACATTTCATCCTTGCGTTCCAGAAGCTCTTTGTTGCTATATTTGTGATTATCCACCAGACAGTATGTAAAATCCGGAATATAATCCTCAAAAAGCTCATGCATGAAAATGCGATCCTTTAGATGCATCGGTGCAGTCCAGCTGTCGCTTCCTTCGTGATAGACTACTGGTAAAATCGGTGGATACCGGAACTCCTTGGTCTTCACCTTGTCCTTATAGTCCGTGCCAAACTGCTTCTCATACTCTGCCCAGATGCAGGTCATATACTTTAGTAGTTGAATAATTACATTATAATCTACTTTGGTCTTATGTTCAATAAGCGAAATTAGAAAAATTTCAGATTTTTCACCCTTTTCATTGCAAATGTGGATTTTTTTTACTGTATCAGCCTCAAATTCCACTCCAAAGTAGGATATAAATCGGTCGGTGTAATCCTCGATGTCCTCCGGCTGAATATTTTTCACCGCGGGATGATTCACGTAGTTTCTGAGAAACTGGCAGCAGAGTACCGGATTTCCAAAAATAGTTTTGCTCTTAATGTCATTGGTAGGAGTCTGGGACTCCTTCTTTAAAGTTTGATATTTTGACATGATAGTCCTCCTTTTACGAGTGTCAGATTAATACATGTTTAACCCGATATTTCTTTTGTAAGGCTATCATAGCATAATATTTTGCCGAATGTGGACGATATATCGTCCAATTTAAAAATTATGTACATAATCAAAGAGCGGAGGCTAATTACCTCCGCTTTAATCAATTCCTAAATCTTTTCAACACATCCTCCGGTACGAACAATCCGCCATATCCGGTACCTATTTCCAGTCCGGGCTTGGCTGCACCATGATAATCGCTACCGCCGGATATACACAAATCGTATTTGGCAGCCAGCTTACGCATTTGTCGTTCATCTACCTGACTGTAAGTGGCGTAGATGGCTTCCAGACCCATCAGACCAGCCTTCTGGAGACGGGCAACCAGTTCGTTCAGGCGTGCATCTGACATGCGGTAAAGCATCGGATGGGCCAGTATAGGAATGCCGCCGGCCTGCAGGATGAGTGAAACACCCATTTCCGGTGTGATTTTCTCACGTGGGACGAAGTACTTGGTATGGTCTCCAAGGTATTGGCTGAAGGCATCTTCCTTGCTGAGGCAGTAGCCGTGCTGTACCAGATAGACTGCATAGTGGGCACGGGTCAGTACACTGTCCGGAAAGGCTGTCACCAGCTTTTCATAGGAAATATCAATGCCTGCTTCAGCCAGGCGAGCACACATTTTACGGTTACGTTCCGTGCGGGAATTTACAAATTCCTGTAAATAAGCGCGGAATGCAGCTGAGTGATGGTCGATATATAAGCCTACCAAATGAATATCCTTTCCTTGATATTCGGTGGAGAGCTCAATGCCGGGAATGACTTCCGGCACGTTTTTTTCACCACTCAGACGCAACTTTTCTGCACAGGCTATAGCTTCATCAATACCATCCACGGTGTCATGGTCAGTCAGTGCAAAGGCGGAAAGCCCTTTTTCTATGGACATATGAACCAACTCTGTGGGAGTGTTGCTCCCGTCGGATTTATTGGAATGTACGTGTAAATCTATAGAATTCATGAATTAATTATCCTGCTGAGCTTCCTCGTCAGCCTTCTTCGCAGCATCCGCGTTATAAACAGTACGTTTACGAGCCATTTCATCGCTGGCAAGGTAATCGTCGTAGGTAGTAATCTTGTCTACCAGAGAACCATCAGGAAGAATTTCCATTATACGGTTTGCGGTAGTCTGTACAAACTGATGGTCATGGCAGGAGAACAGGATGACACCCGGGAATTTAATTACACCGTTGTTTAAAGCGGTAATAGATTCCATGTCCAGATGGTTGGTCGGTTCGTCAAAAATCAGGCAGTTTGCACCGCTGATCATCATCTTGGATAAGAGACAACGTACCTTTTCGCCACCGGAAAGAATATTTACTTTCTTTACACCGTCTTCACCGGCAAAGAGCATACGTCCCAGGAAACCACGTACATATGTTACATCCTTCACCGGAGAGTAGCCGGTAAGCCAGTCTACAATAGTATAGTCATTGTCAAATTCTTCGGTATTATCCTTCGGGAAATAAGCCTGTGAAGTGGTAACGCCCCATTTAAAGGATCCTTCATCCGGTTCCATTTCGCCCATTAAAATCTTAAACAGAGTGGTTTTTGCAATTTCATTGCTGCCCACAAAAGCAATTTTATCATCGTGACCTACGATAAAGGAAATATTGTCTAAAACCTTTTCGCCATTAATGGTTTTGGAAATACCCTCCACGGTAAGTACTTCGTTGCCGATTTCTCTATCCGGGCGGAAGTCAATGTAAGGGTATTTACGGCTGGATGGCTTAATTTCATCCAGCTCAATTTTTTCCAGAGCACGCTTACGGCTGGTAGCCTGCTTGGACTTGGAAGCATTTGCAGAGAAGCGGGAAATAAATTCCTGCAATTCTTTAATCTTTTCTTCCTTCTTCTTATTGGCTTCCTTCATTTGCTTGATGAGGAGCTGACTGGACTCATACCAGAAGTCATAGTTTCCTGCATAAAGCTGAATTTTGCCATAATCGATGTCAGCAGTATGGGTACATACTTTATTGAGGAAGTAACGGTCGTGAGATACTACGATAACGGTGTTCTCAAAATTAATCAAAAATTCCTCAAGCCATGCAATAGCATCCAAATCCAGATGGTTGGTAGGCTCGTCCAAAAGTAAAATGTCAGGATTGCCGAATAAAGCCTTGGCGAGCAATACCTTTACCTTGTCATTACCGGTAAGGTCACTCATCATAGCATAGTGAATAGCAGTATCAATACCCAGACCGTTTAACAACATGGCAGCATTGCTTTCTGCCTCCCATCCGTCTAATTCCGCAAATTCACCCTCTAATTCGGAAGCGCGGATTCCGTCCTCGTCGGTAAAGTCTTCCTTGGCATAAATTGCTTCCTTTTCCTTCATAATTTGGAAAAGGCGCTCATTACCCATGATAACTACGTCCATAACCACGCAGTCTTCGTATTTGAAGTGATCCTGCTCCAGCACAGAAAGACGCTGACCCGGAGTGATAGAGATATCTCCTTTGGTAGTTTCAAGCTTGCCGGATAAAATTTTTAGGAATGTGGACTTGCCGGCACCGTTTGCACCAATGAGTCCGTAACAGTTACCTTCTGTAAATTTAATATTAACATCTTCGAATAAGGCTTTTTTGCCTACACGATAAGTTACATTATTTGCACTAATCATCAGAAAACTCCTTTGCTATCATTAAGAAAAATATTTTTACACACTATTTCTATTTTGGCAGATATTACATGGAAATGCAAGTGTTTCTTAATAAAAAAA
>JAZRRW010000011.1:0-3589 GCA_045651105.1 Lachnospiraceae bacterium | reverse complement strand
GCTACGATCCGACTTGAACAACATCTGTCAGTGTAAAGGTGGATGCTGCCAACTATGACGAAGAATTAGTAGCTTTCAGCGTTTCTGCAGGTACTGTAACAGTTCATGAACATGATTATAGTACAGAATGGTCAACGGATGCAGATTACCACTGGCATGCATGTTCTTGTACAGAGGTGGCAGACAAAGCAGCTCATAGCTTTAAGTGGGTGATAGATAAAGAAGCAAACTATAAAGAAACGGGTATTAAGCATGAAGAATGTGAGGTTTGTGGTCATAAGAGAAACACAGATACACCTATTGATAAGCTGATATGCGATACACACACTTGTGGTGATTGGCAGACAGACGCCAATAATCACTGGAAAGTATGTGGTCAATGTGGTGAATCTGTAGATGCAGCAGCGCATACATTTAACTGGGTTGTAGACAAGGAAGCAAGCTGTAGCGAGGCTGGTGTAAAGCATGAAGAATGTTTTTGCGGTTATAAGAGAAGTGAAAACACATCCATTGACAAGAAGGCTCATAACTTTAAGTGGGTTGTAGATAAAGAAGCAACCTGCAGCGAAGCCGGTGCAAAGCACGAAGAGTGTATTGTTTGCGGTACCAAGCAGAATGAAACTGCCATCGACAAGAAGGCTCATAACTTTAACTGGATAGTAGACAAGGAAGCTACTACCGAGGAAGCAGGTATCAAGCATGAAGAATGTAGCGTGTGTGGTGTAAAGCGTAATGAAGGTACTGTGATTCCGAAGGAAGTGGTTCACGAAGAGCATTCACATGTTTATGGAAATATGGATATGGACGAAATCTATCACTGGGTATATTGCGCTTGTGGTGAGATTGGCAGCAAGGGCGAGCATAATTTTGTAGATGCTGCAGAGGGCATGGTTCGTTGTGCAGTTTGTGGTTATGAAATGACAAAGAGTGCTTCTGCACCATCAACCGGTGATAACAGTAATCTGACTTTGTGGGTTGTTTTTGCAGTAGTTGCAACAGGTGCTGTGTCTGTAATGGTTTACAATAAGAAAAAACGTATGTAATATTTTTAGGGGAAACTAATCCTGTAAAATAAAACTGTCGAGTTGTTGAAAATATCAACTGCGCGACAGTTTTTTTGCTACAGTAATCCTGTAAAATCAAATTCCGGAATAAAGCTTTCTTCGGCGGTGTCTCCTTCCTGAATAAAGCCATTTTCTACGCCCAGATCAATAGCATAGTCTACCACTTCGTCATACTCCGCAGGAGTAACCTTGCGGTTGATTTCAGGAAATGCCACAACATGCGGCAGAGGGGTATACTGGTTCATAATGCTTATAAAAATGTTATCCCCATAGGTGGCATGCAGGTATTGAATGACGGCCTTGCTGTCTTCGGTACAGCCGGGCAAAAGCAGGTGCCTTACAACAATGCCTTTTACCAGCAGAGCTCCATCAAAAACAGGGGATCCGACTTGACGAAACATTTCTGCAAGGCTTGCTTTGGCGACCTCGAAGTAATCGGCAACATGGGAGTAGCGTTTACTTAATTCTTGGGAAACGTATTTAAAGTCCGGTAGATACACGTCTATCAGCCCGTCTAACAAGGAAAGTGTGGAAACGGAATCGTAACCACTGGTATTATATACGATAGGAAGACGAAGCCCCTGTTTTTTAGAAAGACGAAGGGCCTCGGCAATGCCCGGGACGTAATGACTGGGAGTGACAAGGTTGATATTGTGGGCCCCTTTATCTTGCAGCATTAAAAATAAGTCTGCCAGTTGAGATACCGAAACTTCGCGGCCTTTCTTACCGATAGCAATGGTGTGATTTTGACAAAACACACATTTTAGGTTACATCCGGTAAAAAATACCGTGCCGGAGCCGTTTGTACCGGAAATACAAGGTTCCTCCCACATGTGCAGAGATGCCCTGGCAACCTGAATTGTTGCAGGCATACCACAGAAGCCGGTTTGACCGGATGTTCTATTTACACCGCAGTGTTTTGGACAAAGAGTACAGGAGTTATACATAATAGATGTTACCTCGAAAATAGTCTGGTTCTGCCGACCGCCCGGAAAATGACCAGATTTGGTATAAAAACATCGGATTAAGTGGATACTCCTGTGCGTTACCCTTCAGGCAGCTCCGCCAGGCACCCTTACGGCACAAGGAATGACTACTTAGTGCTGCTTCGTTCCCGACCTGACACGGTTCATAGCTTCGCTTTGCGTAAGACCCAAACATCAACACTGCACAGAAAGGCCAGCCACAGAAGCACCCGCCTAATCCGATGCACGACATTACTAGTTTATAGTGTTTTGAACGATTTGTCAATAAAATGTTCATGAAAATTTGTTCTCAGCTACAGTTTCTGTTCCTTATGTTTCTGTCTAAGCTGGATAAAGAAGCTGGTAAGCATATTGGTGCACTCTTCCCGAAGTACATCATAAATCACATCCACCTGATGATTAAATTTCGGCTCCTGCAAAAGGTTGTATATGGAGCCGGCACATCCTGCCTTGGCATTCATGGTACCAATCACAACTCTGGGAATGCGGGCCTGCACAATGGCACCTGCACACATTTGGCAAGGCTCCAGCGTCACATAAAGGGTGCAGTCCTCCAGTCTCCAGTCGCCGATTACTTTGCTGGCTTTTTTGATAGCAGAAATTTCTGCATGAGCCAAAGTAGATTTGTCGGTATTGCGGCGATTGTAGCCTCTGGCAATAATACGGTCCTCATATACAATTACACAGCCAATCGGTACTTCGTCTATTTTTGCAGCTTTTCTGGCTTGTTTAATGGCTTCTTTCATAAATTTTTTATGTTGTTCCATAATATATTTCCTTGTTAAATACTGGTAAGCATTGCTCCTTGTCATTTGAAAAACAATGTCACAAAAATATTATATTGCAAAAAGCCATTCCGGTCAATGAGGTGTTAAAAAGTCTTTCTTTTTATGACAATTTATGCTATGATGTTGGCTGAGGTGATGTAATGAAGCGAGGTTACGAGAGGATTATCTTTTGCATAATTGCAGTGTTCATATTATTATCCGGAATTTGCTTGGAGCAGCCATCAGCAGATTCCTTGTTTGCGTGTGCTGATCCGGTTTCCTCTACTTCTTACATTGATACAATCAGGATGCCAATGCGTGACTACGAGCTCTCTGCCACAGAGGTGTTTGGAGTTCGCAATATCTCCTTCGTGTCAACCGGACCAAGACGTCCGGTGGCAAGGCTTCTTTATCGCCTGTCTTTTATGTTATTTCTTGCAGGTGTTATTCTGCTGAAAATGTCGAATCCTCGGGCTGAGGTTGAAACCAGATGCGCTCCGGAAACATATTATTTTACGGCACTTCTGCATTATATTCTCGGGCAGGATGGCAAAAAATAATTTCCATCTTTAATTTTATTACGTTGTCCGCCTATGTTATGCATAGGTTTATTTCAGTATGTAAAATTTGAGGTGAATAATTATGAATATTTTAAACTTTTTAATAGTAGCAATTATGTGTATTGTGGGCGCAGGTTCCACGTTATGTATTGTGGGTTATATGCTTGTAATATTAGCACAGAAAATTTATCGTAAGGTGAGATACGGTACAT
>JAZRRW010000010.1:0-8359 GCA_045651105.1 Lachnospiraceae bacterium | reverse complement strand
TACCACTTTACGTGCTTCATCCACGGAAATATCGTTTTTCATGGCATAGTCTTCGTAATAGGAGTTATCGGCTTCGATTTTAGCTTTCAGGTTCTCGAGACTTCCCTGTGCGCTCATATCTACGCCGTATTTTCCGGCCACGATTTCCAAAAGCTCCTTGCTTCTTGCGTTTTCTGCTTTCAGGTCGGAGTGGTTTTTAAATCTGTCCGCAATAATCTTCTCCACATAAGCCTGATGGGCTGCCTTATATTTATCGGATTTAATCAAATCCTCATAAGACAACTCTTCCGTAGTGTTTGGTTCAGTGGTAGTCTGAGCCGGATTATCATCTATCTGGGACTGTACGCCCGCGTCCGGGCTCACCTGCTGTCTTGCATTCTTTCTTTCCACAGCTTTCTGATAATATTTTTTTGCCTTCTCAGGGATGGAGGCTGGTATATTGTCTCCTGATTGTGTGCCTAAAGCTTCTCCGGCCTGTGATGCGGAGCCACCATCTCCACCCTCACCGCCTTCCGCGAATAACTGTAGGTACAATTTTCTTTTTTTGAGCATAAAATACTCCTTACAATAATCTGCAGTAGGATGCGAGCCTTGATTGTCTGCAGTAGGATGCGAGCCTTATAAAGCCATATTAGCAAAGAGTCAGCGGTCATTTCTAACCGCTGACAACAAAAATTTTTATTTTTTTATTTCCAGTACCACATTTTCAGGATAAGTCTCCGCCAAGAGCTGGTATCCGTTCAAAATAGTCCAGTAACTTCTTACAATGTTACCTTCATATTCCTCTTTCGGAACACAACTAATACAACCATTTCCTGACTCTTCCCTGATAGTATGGTCATCCAGCATTCCATCGCTCTGCTCTAAACTTTCCGCTAGGGTATAAAACAGCATGGAAGCCGCTGCGCATACCACATCTGTTCCTTTCATTCCTGCTCCTGCATGGCCTGTAAGCTCCAATTTGTACTCGGTTGGCGTAAATACCACTTTAATCATATTCTACTCCTATTCTGCCTGTGTAGACGCTCTAGCGTCCGTTCTGGCTCTTTCCACGTATGGATGTTCCCCTTCTGCACTTATGCTTTGCTCTGCTCCTATAGCCTGTGGCATAGGCTGACCTCCCTGTTGCAAGATAGCCGTACCTATCTGCTCCGCAAGCACCGGGTCCACCCTCTGTGCAAGATTTAAAGCTAACTGCTGATACTTGATCAACATCTCCTGCAGCGTGCCGTTCTTCTGCACCATCTCTATAATTTCTTCTTTTCTGTCAAAATCCATCATCTGCAGACAGGACATGGCCTGTGTAGCCATCTGCGGATTAAAGAAACCGCTGTTATAGAAGCTTAGTGCAAGCTCATTCATTTCCATCTTCTTGTATGGGTTTGCCTTTTCACTGGTTACCTCAATACCAAACTCCGGCACGCGAAAGCCCACGTTTTCTCCTGCAATATTCTGCATGGTACCTTTCAGGTTCATGTTATCATACTGGACAAACTGCTGATGCACCCCATCCGGATACACTCTGAACGTGCGTGGCAGGTCATAAAACTGTCTTATCAGTTCTACTACCTGATAACACACCTCTCTATATGCCCTATGGAAGGCCTTATTGGTATTTCTGGCATTCTTACCGGCTGTCTCCTGTAATGCTGCAATGGCACTGGCAGCTGTTACACCACTTGGGGCTACACCGTTATTGGAGTCCTGATTGGAGGTTATGTATTTTAATTCCTCCACCTTATTCTCCAATATAGCAGCATAATTGCCATCCAAAGGTTTCGTTTCGATTGGTCTGACGTTATCCTCATTGACACCGCCTTCCACATGAACAAAAGGCTTGCTGTTATCCGCAAATTCCTCCTCGTTTATTCCGCCACCGCTTCCCCTGACGAAATATCTCGGTGTAGCACCACTGACCGCATTGTCGATAATGGCTTTATTTAACTTATCAATGCTCATCTGGGTATCACGTCCTACTTCTATCAGCCCTAGACCGCATATACTTCCCTCCACCGGATACAAAGGCTTGGCCACAAAAGGATACATGGCATGGTCATAAAGACCTCTTTCAGCCATACTCTCCCCGGTTTCCTTCACATACATCATACCCGTCCTGTTGTCCATCATCTGTTGGGTTGGTCTTGTCCTTTCGTTTTCCGTAGCATACAGTACGATATCATTGACATACTTGACGTACTGCAGGGTCTTTTTGCCATTCACATACTTGTGATAATACCAATCCACCACTACAGACTTATCCGTGGTATCCACCTTGTCATCATACAGATATTTTGCCACGTTGATATTCTGGCCGCCCAGTCTGCCCCTGCACTGTGGATGGCGCCCTTCCAAGTCCCTGTTTGACATCAGCTTTGTGTAAAATACATTTGCAGAGTCCTGCAAATCTGTAATACCGGGCTCCCAGAACAGATTTAAAAAATCCACTTCCTCAATAGTGATATCACCCAGCCCGTTATGCTTACTTCCATCCCAGAAGATGCCTTGTACAAATCCTCCATGCTTTAATCCGTACAGTGCCACGTTATGATAGGTCTCCTCGTACTTATTCTGCTCCAGTATAATTGGCACAATGGCTGACAACTTCTTTGCTTCCGTTACATCATCCTCCTGACGTGGAAGAAAATTACAGGTAGGGTAACTGTCCATAATATCTGCATGCCTTGACTGGATGCATGACCACAGCCACGCTGTTGCCGGTTTAAAGGTATCCTTCCCTGCATGCATATAATTCCACTGGTTTAACTTCCAAAACTCCTCGTCTGCTATGATTTTCTGTTGCAGATGTACTTTTCCCTCATTGTATTTTCTTAAAATTGCCGTGGCTTCAGACACTTCCTTACTGCCTATGACAGTCATCACAGGCATCTGTGCCGGCTGTCCGTTCACTCCCTCCGGAATAACCGGTCTTTTTTTATTGCTCCATTTTCTGCTCATATTACCTCCTGTATATTGCTCTGCTATATTTTTGTTTTTCCTTGTACTGGTCAAGTGGGTCGTACATAGGAATTTTTTCTGTCTCTAATTTTCTTGGTGCTATCGGTCTCATCATACAGAAATAGCGCATTTCATCACATGCATGGTCTTCCAGTTCTGTATCCAGGTCTTCCGGTTTATGTTCATCATGCATCATAAGTGGCATGGTTCTGATAATGGCATAGCAGGTATTAAAGAAATACATCATGGCTTTGCCGTTTTCATCAAACTTTAACCTTTCCCGTACCTGCATCCAGCCCGGAATACGCGCATTATCCCCGGGCTCAAACCACAGCTGATGTTTCTCTGCTTCCTCTGCTGCTGAAATACCATGACTGCCGTCCCAAATGGACGGGTCCGCAACCCCCTGTATGCGTTTCCCTTTGAGCCAACGATGTTCCTCTTCTATTTCCTTGATACGGTCAAACTGCTCCTTATTTGACCACCTAAGCCCCTCATTCGGGGTGCCGTTCCACCCATATAATTCCAATATTCTGTAAGCGCATCCTTCATAGTCCACTGCCCACCATGCACAGGAAAAAGGCTTACCATATCCCCAGTCATAGCTTCTGTATATTTTCCAGTCCTCCGGTATTTCAAAAGGCTCTATGACATGGGTCCATCTATGTTCTTCTATAGCCTGCTCCATGGTAATGCCGTGTTCTTCGCATACTTTTTTATCCGGTTCTTCCCTAAAATCATCAAAGAACGCTCCTTCGAACACATCCCAGCGTCCATCCAGCCATGCAGCCCTTAATTTGGGTGGCAGCGCTTCCAACTGCTTCACGTAATCCGGATTGGTCTGTATTAATTTCTCGTTATCCTTTACCTGTGCCTGTATGAAGGAATACTCCGATGGATCTTCACCATTGATGTATTTTTTATCAATAAACAGCCTTTTAATATACCCCATGCCCTTTCCGCCGGGATTACAAGTGTAATAAATGCGTTTAGGAAAGTCATTTACACCACGGACACAGGCTACTATCTTTTTCATCTGTGCTTCTGACAGCTGTGTGGCTTCGTCAAAGAACAATACATCTACTTCCGTACCCTGATATCTGTCCACATCATCCTCATGGTCACAATAACGGAACAATATTACACTGCCATTAGTAAAGCGCATTTCCTTATCGGTTTTGTTATACTTTGCCACAGCCCCCTTAGTACCGCACTTTAGCATGCTCTTTAGTGGGTCTACATGGTTTGCTATTAACTCCGGATAAGTCTTACGCACAATCATGCTCCTAATGCCCGCATATTTCAAGCTTAGAACGATTGCCTTATACCTTATAGACCAGCTTTTTCCACCGCCTCTGGCACCGCCATATCCTACATGCTTATGGGTGTCCTTCAAAAACAGTTCCTGCTTAGGCTGTGGTTTTGGCAGTTCCACAGTCATCATACGGTATACTCCTCTATAGCTTCTGCGAACTTCACAGTTACAGTAGTATCTTTTTCTGTGCCGACATCCGGCTTGTCACGCCACTTATCCGGCAGTCTGTTCTTTAACCAGAAAATCTGCGCTGTGGTATCTCCCGGGATATACACTTCATCCTCCCTCTCCACAAGCTCCTCTTTCTCGCATTTACGGCCTTTTTCGTCATAGTAGGTGCTTTTTAACTTGAAGTTTTTTTTGACCCTTTTTATGCCGCCCTTAGCTCTTTCAAACAAGGAATTTTCCACTTCTATGTCAGGAATTTCCTTTCCCCTTTTTAAGGGTGCCGAAAGTGCCGGATACTTATTCTTCCATTCCCTAAAGGTAGAATAGGCAACTCCCATCTTTTCCGCTATCTGTTTTTCTAACAATCCGTCCCTTGCCCAGCCTTCAATTCTTAGCAAGCCTTCCGGCTCTAACCACTGCTCATATTTACCTTTTGCCAATTGGCTCACCTCACTTTCATGCCTTTATTATAATCAAAGGACGAAAGGATTTTCTAACCGCGCACCGGCTGAATTTTTATAAAAGGCAAATAAGCCGCATCACAGCGACTTATTTCTTTGGGTGATTAATCATATTTTCTCTGCAACATCTTATATAATTCACATTTTGAATACTGACTATCGCAAAACCTGCTCTTATGGGTATTTCGGTCGTTTTTTGTGTTAAACTCCTGCACGGTCACAGAATTTTTTATTATGCCTTCGCAAACAATCTTATTGCTTCCACCTCTTTGATAAAAAGGGCATTTTGCCTTTGCATCATCATAAGCACTCAATGTAATCACCTCTTTCACAATCGTTAATTAAACGGCAGCTCCTCATCTATGCCGTCCGGAATGTTTATAAAACCATCACTTCCGGTAGTGTATGGTGCGGATGCGCTCCTGCCGGTTGTCGTTCGTTCGGGTCCTCTGCCGGTTGGTGCATCCCCACTGCCGTCTGTGCCAATTGTTTTGCTCTCACAGAACTCCTGCTCCTCTACCACTACATCTGTGGTGTAGACCCTTTGGCCGTCTTTATTGGTGTAGCTGCCTGTCTGGATGCGGCCTATGATGGCTATCTTGACACCTTTGTGAAGGTATTTTTCTGCGACCTCTGCCGTTTTGCCAAAGGACACGCAGCCGATAAAATCGGCGCTACTGCCTTCCTGTCTGTATTTACGGTCTACCGCCAACGTGTAACGTGCCACTGCCATTTCACCTGAATAACGGACTTCCGGGTCACGTACTAAGCGACCCATTAAAATTACTTTGTTCATGTGCTCCTCCTAAACTGGTATTTCAAATTCACTCATCTGCTTTAAGAAATTATTATGTTCCACTTCACCATCTTCATCTAACACCTTTATCGGCCATACAACCAGATAGCAGATGTTATTACCCCATGCGTAATAGCCGTTATCTCTTGTCTGAGGTCCTATTGGTGGATATTCTCCGTCCTCTTCCTTTATGGCCTTTTTATCGATAAGGTCCATAATTATTTCATTAATGGCGTCTGCTGTGTTGGTTTTTCTGTTCTGCAGTATTCTCATAACACCGCCACTGCCCTTGGTCATCATTACTCTGGTAACCTCCACTGGTTCCTTTGCGTTCATGTACAGGTTTACCGGATGTACCTCTGCTGCGAATGGTAGCATCTCCTGATTACCTAAGGACTCAGATGCCTTGAAATAGTGACCATCAAAAGGTAATTCACCGCAAAGCTCTATAATGGCGCCTTTCAGCTCCTTTGGTATGTAATCCTTGTCTATCCAGAAGCTCCACCAGCCACTGGATATGACATAGCCATCCATTGTTATTTCGTCCTCCTCCACTACAGGTGCATCACCTATGATAAGACAGCCGCCTTTATAGGCTTTCTTCATCATCTTTTTTAGTACGCTCATTTTTAAAAACATGTTATACCTCCTTCAAGAACGACCATTTGTCGTATACTAATTTCTTTTCATCCCAGTCTTTATAAAAGCTCTGCAGGTAACGCTTGAATATGGTCAGCATTTCCTCTCTGCGGCCGCTGCTGCCATTGTCCAACATCCTGTGGTGCCATTTACAGCCTATGGCACCGTTCTGCTCTATTCCTAAGCCATTGTGAGAGCGTGGTATGTAATGCATGATGCCATCAATCTGTAAATCTGCCCATGTAGCACCTTCCATGTGGTATTGGATGTTACAGAAGATGCAACGGCAGTTATCACGCTCTGCTATGGCTTGTCTATGTTTGGGTGTGAATTCCCGGCTTTTTGTCTGCTTTGATTTTGCCATACTTAAAATCCTATGATACAATAGCCTTCTTTAAGGCCGTATTGTGGTTTATTACGCAGTACGTAGGTTATCCTACGGGTTAAGGTTCTGCCGGTGATAGTATCGTTTTCAAATTCATAGAGTACCAGGTTATCACCGACCTGTGCGTTATCTTCGTCTTTACGTAGTTCAAAGTTCTTTCTACCCTCCTGAACAGCTATAAAATATTCAGGAAGGATTTTCTTTCTGATTGTTTTGGTGCTCATGTTTACCTCATTCAATGTATTCAAGTTTATTTATGATATCTGACGGAATGTTCCCTTCCCATACAAAGCTATTTTCTAAAATATAGTTATTGTATGTGGATGCTGTCTTGTTTGCCCGCATTTTAGCTTGCTCTGCCCACGATTGCTTCTCTTTACTTTCAGAGTCCTTATACTGCTCATATGTCAGCTTATCAGATTCGTAGGAGCTAATCATTGCCCTGCAAGTATCTTCAACTTCCTTCTTGGTTTTATAGTTTGTCTGGTCATCTGCCTTTTGCACGTTGTAAAAGTATGTATTAATAGCAACTCTGCCCGCTGGTGTGTTGTATAGCGCTGTAGCCACCGCTATGACAATTGTCAATACTGCTGCCATGATATAAGATTTCTTTTCGCCCATATTATTCACCTACCTTTACAATTGGATCATCTACTTCAAACGGAATGTCGGAATACAAGTATGTACCGGTCCATTCAATATACTTACCATCCGGAGTGAAAAAGAAAATGCCGTTATCATTCTCGCCGTAGCTACCATCTATGTCTGCTATCCATTCATTTTCTTTGGTATATTCTCCGCCATAAACAAGTTCGTAGTATTCACTATCCGGTGTAAGATAGCTATTAAGGCTGCTCACCTTACCATCTACCACAAAGCGTCCTACAACTCCTCCGCTTTCCGTAAAGAGCACTATGTACCCCAATGGTTTTTCAATTTCACACACCAATGTATTTGCTTTTTCTCTCTGGCCATTTACCCAATAAGCCCTTCTGATAAGGTTGTAACGTTCCAGTGAATAATTGATATCCGTAGGAGTAGGCTGACTGCTAACCAAATTATTGGCCACAGAAAGTGTGTTACTAATGTCTGATGTGGTATTATAAGCTACTACCTCCGTGCCCGCACATCTAACTAATGTTAATACTAATACCATCACTACAATACTTCTTAAAATTGCTTTTTTCATTTTGTCCTCTTTTCTCCAACACTGAGCAGTTGGCTGCTTTTTTGTAAGTAATCTGTTTCTTATGAAATTCTATATGTATTGTTCAAATTCCGGCATGTTATTCCTCCACTTCCAATTGTTCTATCTTGTCGTATAAATCAATCGGCTCATATTTGTTTTTAGGATACTGCTGATATGTGGCCTTGCAATTAAACTTTTCTACATAATCGTAGTAGTACTTTCTCGCAAGGCTCAATGGTATGTCTTTATGTTTGCCGGTCAATGTGCATTTTGATTTGTCAGAGTATTCTATTTTGATTTTCCACATTGGTTATTCCTCCACTTCTGACTGCAGCCAAGCTAAAAATGTATATTTGCAACTATTCAAATCAGACTTTGCGCATTCCTCGTTAAGATGGCAATATTCGCAGTTTATATGTTCATGCAAGAACTTTGCCAGCTCTTCATCCGT
>JAZRRW010000009.1:0-16812 GCA_045651105.1 Lachnospiraceae bacterium | reverse complement strand
TCCATAAATAACGGCTACCCGGACGCTTACTTTGTTCAATTAGGTCAAATCGAAAATGGTGTAAACGAAAGGGCAGTTCCCTGCAATGTCAAAACTGCTTTTTCGTTTACCCCATCATCGATTCTAACCTAAAGAATTTAGTGGCGCATCGCGCCCCAGAAGAAGAGTGCTACGGTACCGGGGCCGGTGTGGCTGCCGATAGTGGTACCAATGTCATTGATTAGCACTTTGCCATTTAGCTTCGGAAAGCGTTCTTCAATCATAGTGGCCACGGTCTTAGCATCTTCCAGGCATGCAGAGTGGCTGATATAGCATTTGTCGTTGTAGTCAAAGCCATTTTCAGCGTATTGCTCCATTTGCTCAACGATGGCCTGGATTACTTTACGTTTGGTTCTGATTTTCTGGCGGGGAATTAATTTGCCTTCGCCGTCCATGTTTAACAGAGGGCAGATGTTTAATAAGTTGCCTACAAAGCCGGAGGTCTTGCTGACTCTGCCACCCTTAACGTAGAAGGTCAGGTCTGTGCTGAAGAACCAGGTCTGAACTTTTAAGCGATTTTCTATTGCCCATGCATATACTTCGTCGATATTCTTGCCGGCGTCACGTAAATCTGCCAACTTATCTACCAACAATCCAAAACCGGAGGAGGCTCCGAGAGAGTCGACGATGTATATTTTTCTGTCGGGATATTTTTCCATAAGGGTATCTCTGGCAATATTTGCGGAATTATATGTACCTGAAATACCGGAAGACAGGCATACATGTAAAACATCTTTGCCGTCTCGTAAAAAGGTTTCAAAATATTCTTCAAATTCACTGGCATTTACCTGTGAGGTCTTGGTGTCAGCGCCATTTTGCATGGCAGCATAAAAGTCCTCAAAAGACATGGACTGTCCGAGATCATCCTGGTAGGATACACCATCTAATTCGTAATGAAAACAAATATAGTGAATATTACGTTGTTCAAAATGTTCTTTCGTTAAGTCTGCTGTAGAGCAGCTGCTGAGAATAAAATTTTCCATAAAAGCTCCTATTCAAATAATTACTACTTCATGTGGTTTTAATAACTACATTATATGACTATAAGTGTGTTTTGTAAAGAGTATTTACAAAGAAAAGTTACGGTTTATGGCCGAACTGTTACATGTTCTCATAAGTTATATTAACAGACATGGTTTTATTATGCAACATATTTACAAAAGAAGGGAAAAAGCGATATAATAATAAAAGAAACATGTAATGTGTGGTTTGTGTGAGGAGTATGGTATGGCTTATATAGAATTTAATCATATTGTAAAGGAATATGTGGCCGGTGAGACGGTTATCAGGGCTCTGAATGATGCCAGCTTTTTGGTGGAAAAGGGGGAGCTTGCGGTGATACTCGGTTCTTCCGGTGCCGGCAAGACCACGGCTCTTAATATTTTAGGCGGCATGGACAGGGCCACCAGTGGGCAGGTTATTGTGGATGGACAGGATATTACTGCATATAATAATAAGCAGCTAGTGGGCTATAGACGGACGGACATTGGTTTTGTTTTTCAGTTTTATAATCTGGTGCCGAACCTGACGGCTTTAGAAAATGTGGAGTTGGCAGCCCAGGTTTGTGAAGAATATCTGGATGCCTCTGAGACTTTGGATAAGGTGGGGCTATCAGAAAGAAAAGGGAATTTCCCGGCACAGCTTTCCGGCGGTGAGCAGCAGCGTGTGTCTATTGCCAGAGCTTTGGCCAAGAACCCCAAGTTGCTTTTGTGTGATGAGCCTACCGGAGCTTTGGACTACAATACAGGCAAACAGATTTTGCAGTTATTGCAGGATACCTGCCGTAAGGATGGCATTACGGTATTGTTGATTACGCATAATTCAGCCTTAGCCCCTATGGCGGACAGACTGATACGTTTTAAGAGCGGCAAGGTGATTGAAATGAAAACCAATGCCAATCCAACACCAATTTCCGAGATAGAATGGTAAGAGAATATGAAGAAAAATAGTGCATACAAAAAGGATATATGGCGCTCTATCTGGAAGGGGAAAAAGCGTTTTTTTGCCATTATGATTATCACCGTTTTGGGGACAACCATGTTTTCCGGATTGAAAGCAGCCTGTGTGGATTTAAGACATTCGGCAGATAATTTTTTTGACAGTCAGCGGTTGTTTGACTTATGTATTATGTCTACGCTGGGTCTGACGGACGAGGATTTAGAGGCTCTTCGTGGTCTTGAAGGAGTGGAGGAAGCAACCGGAGTGTATAGTGAAACGGTGCATGTTCTTGCAAATGGAAGCGACATGAGTGCGGCCTTAAAGACTTACACGCCGGAGGGAATCAATCAGCCTTATGTTGTGGCAGGGCATTTGCCGGAGCAAACCTATGAGGTGGCTATTACAGAGAAGTTTTCGGGAGCCTCCGGTCTGAAGGTAGGAGATAGATTTCAGGTAAGGGAGGATTTAAAAGAAAAGGAGGAAGCTTCCTTTTATATTCATGAATTTCAGGTGGCTGCGATTATTATTGATGTATTAGATGTAAATAATGCGGGAGGGACTGTGTCTTTCCGATCTTCTTCTACAGAGGAGGATACCATATATATACTGCCGGAGGCTGTGAACAGTGACATATTTACGGCTGTTTATATTACTCTGGAGGGCAACAGAGCGCTGTTTTGTTATTCGGAAGAGTATGAGGCAAAGATAGAGGCTTTCAGTGATTATATCGAATCTGAAATTAAAGAGCAGCGTACCGAAGCGCGTACTGAGGCTGTTCGTAAAGAGGCCTACGAGGAATTAGAAAAGGCAGAAGAGGAAGTATATGATGAGCTGCAAAAGGCAGAACAGGAGCTGTTAGAGGGTGAGGCTGAGCTTAAGGAGCAGTTAAAGGACGCTGAAAAACAGCTGTTGGAAGGGGAGTCTGAGTTTCAGGCTCAAATGGAGGATGCACGAGAAAAACTGCTTCAGGGAGAACGTGATATTCAGGCCGGTTTGCAGCAATTAGAGGAAGCGGAGCAAACCTTAAATGCACAGGAAGCAGGGGCAAATGCGGCCTTTGCGGAGGCTCGCAGGCAGATTGAGGACAATTATCTTAAACTGGAAACCGGGCAAAGTGAACTGAATGCTGCTGCTGCCCAGATTGCGTTGGGAGAAGCCGGTCTGGAGCTTAGCAGAGAGTCCCTGGCTAAGCAGGAAGAAATAGAAAAGACAACGATTATAGCGGAAAGAGAACTGTTAAATACAGAGCTGGCTGATAATAGAAGGCAGCAGGAAGAAATACAGACACAGCTTGATAACAGCCCCAATGAATTGGAAAAATTGGTGTTGAAGGAGGAGTTAAACACTTATCAGGCAGCAGAGGTAGTGATTTTGGAACGGTATGCTGCTTTGGATGAACAGGAAGCGGTTATTGACAGCAAATATGCCCGGGAGAGAGCTGAGCTGGATGCCCAGGCGGTCCAGCTGGAAGCAGGAAAAGTACAGTTGGCAGCCGGACAGGAGGAAATTAACAGTGGAAGAGCACAATTGAATGCAGCGCAGTTGGAATTAGAAGCACAAGAACTTTCCGCAGAAGAGCAGTTTACTGCAGGCAGAGCGCAGATTGCAGAGGGCAGACGGGCACTGGAGAGTGGTCGTGCAGACCTTATTGCCGGTTGGGCAGAGTATGAGTCCGGAAAGGCAGAGGGCGAAAGTAAGCTGGAGGAAGGCCGACAGGAATATGAAGAAGGCAAAGCTGAGGGGGAAAGTCGTTTAGAAGAGGGATGGCTTGAGTATGAAGGCGGCAAGGCCGAGGCAGAGGAAGAGCTTGAAAAGGCCAGAAAAGAGCTGGAAGATATGGATATGGCAGAGTGGTATATTCAGAATCGTAATTCTTTAAGTGGTTATAGTAATATTGCCAGTGATGCCGACTCTATTGAATCAATCGGTACGGTGTTTCCTATTGTATTTTTTGTAGTGGCCGTTTTGATTAGTTTAACTACCATTACCAGAATGGTAGAGGAAGACAGAGGACTTATCGGCACTTATAAGGCCTTGGGCTTTTATAATGGCGAAATTCGTCGCAAATATATGTTGTATGCATTGTGTGCCAGTGCTGCAGGCAGTATTCTCGGGACCATAGGTGCCTTTGTTGTGCTGCCGGGAATTATATTCTATATTTTCAGTACTATGTATTTGCTGCCCGGTTATGTGGTTTTGTTCGAGCCGGTGTTTGGTCTTAGCGGTCCGGTTTTCTTTGTAGGCGGTATTGTGGCAGCAACCTTGCTTGCATGTCGTAATGAATTGATACAAACTCCGGTTACACTGATGAGACCAAAGACTCCACGTTCCGGTTCCCGTGTTTTGCTGGAGCGGATACCATTTATCTGGAATAATATGTCTTTCCTTAATAAAGTAACAGCCCGTAATTTATTTCGTTATAAGAAACGTCTGATTATGACGGTTTCAGGCATCATGGGGTGCATGGCGTTATTGCTCTTTGGATTTGCCATTAAGGATTCTGTAACAGATTTAGTGCCACGCCAGTACGAAGAAACCTTTTATTATGATGCCATGGCCGTGTCCACGGCAGCGGAAAACGAAAAGCTTCTGGGATATCTGAATAAGGATGGTAATGTGGATACGTACCTGAATGCCATAATATCATCTGTAAAACTGGAAAATGCAGAAGGAGATACAGAGACTGCGCAATTGATTGTAGCACCGGATGGGGAGGCACTGCAGTCTTATGTACAGTTGAGAAATACAAAAGGAAAGGAGCTTGTTCTGGAAGATGGAGAGATAGCCCTGACACAAAACGCGGCGTTAATTCTTGACATCGAAAGGGGAGACTTGGTGGAGCTTCAAACCATGGAGCTGGATAGGGCTGAGGTATCCATTTCCAATATTGTACAAAACTATCTGGGGAATTATATTTATATGACAAGAGCTACCTATGAACAATATTTTGGAGATTTCAAGCCAAACGGAGCTTTAATTCATATTTCAGAGCATTGCCCGGATCCGGTGCTTTATTGTAATGCTTTGGGCAATCAGGAAGGCATTGTGACCTGTGTCAGCACAGATGAAATGAAGGAGCAGTTTTCTTCCGCCTTTGCTTTGATAAATATGGTGGTTTATATTGTAATCATTATGGCAGCCTGTCTTGCCTTTGCAGTTTTGTTTACTCTGGCCACTACCAATATTTCTGAGCGTATCAGAGAGCTTGCCACCATTAAGGTGCTGGGTTTCTATGACAATGAGGTGCATTCTTACGTAAATAAAGAAACCATGATTTTGACCGGTATCGGTATTTTGTTGGGAGTACCTTTGGGATATGCTTTTGCACAGACGCTGACCATCATACTTGCATTGCCTTCTATATATCTGGCTGTTTCATTGCATCCGGTCAGCTACCTGATGGCGGGTGGATTATCTCTGGCTTTTGCTCTGATAGTAAATATGATTACCGACAGGTCGTTAAACGAAATCAATCCGGTAGAGGCTTTAAAGAGTGTAGAGTAAAAATTTATCAATTTAATGTGGTAAAAACCGCGTTTTTGTTGTATACTGTCTTTCGTAGGGGAAATGAGTGTTTGGCGTAATGCCAAGGAGGAGATTATTATGAGTATAAAAATTGGTATTTTAGGATATGGAAATTTGGGTCGTGGGGTAGAGTGTGCTATCAAACAAAATCCGGACATGGAGCTTGTGGCAGTATTTACCCGCAGAAGCCCTGAAAGTGTAAGTATTCTTACAAAAGATGCAGCTGTTTGTCACGTTGATGATGTGGAGCAGTGGCAGGGCAAAATTGATGTAATGATTCTTTGCGGCGGCAGTGCTACGGATTTGCCGGTTCAGACACCGAAATATGCGAAGTTGTTTCATGTAGTTGACAGTTTTGATACCCATGCAAAGATTCCGGAGCATTTTGCGAAGGTAGATGCAGCTGCACAGGAAGCAGGCAATGTAGCTATGATTTCCGTGGGCTGGGATCCGGGCATGTTTTCTTTAAACAGAATGTATGCAGGAGCAATTCTTCCACAGGGTAAGGATTATACCTTCTGGGGCAAGGGCGTAAGCCAGGGACATTCCGATGCGATTCGTCGTATTCCGGGAGTCAAGAATGCCAAGCAGTATACCATTCCGGTGGAGGCAGCCTTAGAGGCTGTGAGAAGTGGTGTAAATCCGGAGCTTACTACCAGAGAAAAGCATACCCGTGAGTGCTTTGTAGTACTGGAAGAGGGGGCTGATGCAGCCTTGGTGGAAGAGACGATTAAAACGATGCCAAATTATTTTGCAGATTATGACACTACTGTTCACTTTATCAGTGAAGAAGAGCTTTTGGCAAATCACAGCGGCATTCCGCATGGCGGCTTTGTTATCCGCAGCGGCAAAACCGGCTGGAATGAAGAAAACAACCACCTGATTGAGTACAGCCTGAAGCTGGATTCCAATCCGGAATTTACGTCTTCTGTTATTGTGGCATATGCAAGAGCAGCATATTGCATGGCAGCAGAGGGACAGAAGGGGTGCAAGACCGTATTCGACGTGCCACCGGCATATTTAAGTGCCATGAGTGGTGAGGAATTACGTGCCAGACTATTATAGTAAAAGAAAAAGGATGAACTTGCCAATTCATCATTGACGTAAGGCAGAATATAGTGTATACTCAAAACCGAATAAAGTAGTTTTCAAAACTACTTTCACGGATTTGGGTTGTGAATAGACAGAAAGGTAAGATTATGAAGGTTAAAATTGTAGCAGATTCATCCGCAAATATGCATGAATTAGAAGGTATAGATTATCAGGCAGCACCCTTAATCATTTCTACGGATGTAAAGGATTACAGAGATGACGCTCAGCTGGATGTGCGCCAGATGGTAGATGATTTGGCAAGCTATAAAGGGCGTTCTCGCACAGCATGTCCGGGTGTAGGTGAATGGTTGGAGGCATTTGGAGATGCTGAAGAGATATATTGCTCTACCATTACCAGTGAATTGTCAGGAAGCTACAATGCAGCCATGACAGCCAAGGAACAATATGAAGAAGAGCATCCCGGCAGAAAGGTTTTTGTTTTTGACAGTCGTTCTACAGGGCCGGAGATGAAGCTTCATATCAATAAGGTGAAGGAGCTTGTCCAGGCAGGTAAGGATTTCGAGATTATCTGCAAGGAGCTTATAGAATATAAAAAGAATACGTCTCTACAGTTTTGTCTGGAAAGCATGAGGAATCTGGCAAATAACGGTCGTGTAAATCCTGCGGTAGCTGCCATTGCAGGTATGCTAGGCATTCGTGTGATTGGTGATGCCACAGGTGGGGTTTTAAATCCTACTGACAAGGTTCGCGGTGAAAAGAAGGCTATTGCCTGTCTGGTGAACAATATGAAAAAGGCCGGCTACAAAGGCAAGCAGGTTATTATTGACCACTGTTACAATGAGAGTACAGCTCAGAAGTTAAAGCAGGCTCTTCTGGATGAATTTCCAAATGCCAAGATTATTATTGACAAAACTTTCGGGTTGTGCAGCTTTTATGCAGAAGCAGGCGGTCTGATAATCGGTTTTGAACACTAAGATTTTTAAAAGAAATATCATATGTAATAGAAAAGGGT
Organism: Lachnospiraceae bacterium; assembly: GCA_045651105.1. GTDB lineage: Bacteria > Bacillota > Clostridia > Lachnospirales > Lachnospiraceae > RGIG6307. The sequence continues at coordinate 9,245 of JAZRRW010000009.1, read as the reverse complement.
TTGGTATGAGGAAACTTGTACCAAACAATTTTTATTTTATATTCAGATAGTATAGACAAAATCAAATAAAAAATATATAATTATATATATTTGACGACGTGAAAGGTCAGATATAATTATTTTTACGATTACATATTAAAGAAAGAAAAGGTAGGGAAGTGTTATGGAGATGATTAGAACTGCAGACAGAATGACCCATGTTCATTCAGATATCAGAGGCCCTTTATTTGTTGAGGCAATGGAAATGCAGGCAAGAGGTATTGACGTTTTGAAGTTAAATACCGGTAATCCGGCTACTTTTGGTTTCCGTCTGCCAAAGAGCATCGAGGATGCATTGAAAGGACAGGAGGAAAAGGGTCTTGGCTACTGTGACTTTAAGGGTATGCCAAAGGCTAGAGAGGCAATTTGTGAATATGAGAAAACCAAGGGCATTCAGGGCATTACTCCTGATGATGTTTTTATTGGTAATGGTGTGAGTGAAGTTGTATCCTTTGCTTTAATGCCGCTTTTGAATCCTGGTGATGAGGTGCTGGTACCTAGTCCTAGCTATTCACTTTGGGGCAATTCTGTATATCTTGCAAGTGGAAATCCTGTTTTTTATGTATGTGATGAGCAGGCTAACTGGTATCCTGACTTAAACGATATTCGTTCCAAGATTACGGCAAAGACCAAAGCAATTGTTTTAATCAATCCAAACAATCCGACAGGTGCATTGTATCCGGATGAGCTGCTTTTAGAAGTGGCACAGATTGCAAGAGAGCATGGTTTACTTATCTTCTCTGATGAAATATATGACAGACTGGTTATGGATGGTTTGAAGCATACCTCCATTGCTTCTTTGGCTCCGGATTTACCTATCGTTACTATGAATGGTTTATCCAAGTCCCATTGTCTGTGCGGTTTCCGCGTGGGCTGGATGGTTATCAGTGGTCCAAGACAGTTGACAGAGGAATATCGCAAGGGTATTATTCAGCTGACCAGTTTGAGACTTTGTGCAAATACTTTGGCACAGATTGTTATTCCTGCAGCACTGGATGACATGGAGACACCGGCATCCATGGTGGCACCGGGCGGTCGTATTTATGAGCAGAGAGAAGCTACCATCAGAGCACTTGATCAGATTGACGGTATTTCTTATGTAAAGAACAGTGCAGCTTTTTATCTGTTCCCTAAGCTGGATATCAAGAAGTTCAATATCACAAGCGATAAGGTATTTGCAAGAGACCTGCTTCATGCTACCAATATCCTTATGGTACCGGGCAGCGGATTTGACTGGCCACAGCCTGACCATTTCCGTATCGTAATGCTTCCTGAGGCAGAACAGCTTGGTGATGCTATGAGACGTATGGGCGAATTCCTGGACGGATATCGTCAGAAATAATATAATTTTAACAAGATGCCGCTTGGTGATTTGCTGTCATCAGGCGGCTTTTTAATAAAAAAAATAAAAAATTAATAAAATGTTTTCTAATCCTTCATACTTAAAAGTTGAACTATTGTGAAAAACGTGGTAGAATAAAATGTATTTATATGCAAAACAGTGAAAAGGAGATTATCCTAACATGAAATTAACAGATAAACTATTTGGTACTCATAGTCAGAGGGAGCTTAAGCGTATTATGCCATTGGTGGACAAGATTGAAAGCCTGAGGGATAGTATGATGGCTTTATCTGATGAAGAGCTGCGTGCCAAAACTACAGAGTATAAGTCACGTTTTAAAGCAGGAGAGACTTTGGATGATTTATTGCCTGAGGCCTATGCCACAGTACGTGAGGCTGCCAGACGTGTACTGAGCATGGAACATTACCGTGTGCAGTTAATCGGTGGTATTATATTGCATCAGGGACGTATTGCAGAAATGCGTACCGGTGAAGGTAAGACGTTGGTTTCTACTTTGCCGGCATACTTAAATGCTTTAGAGGGTAGAGGGGTACATGTAGTTACCGTTAATGATTATCTGGCAAATCGTGACGCAGAGTGGATGGGACAAGTGCATCAGTTCTTGGGTCTGACGGTTGGTGTGGTATTAAACCACATGAATTCTGAGGAAAGAAGGGCGCAGTATGCCTGCGATATTACTTACGTGACCAATAATGAGTTGGGCTTTGATTATCTGCGTGACAACATGGTTATTTATAAAGAGCAGTTAGTGCTTCGTGAGCTCCACTATGCCATCATCGATGAGGTGGACTCCGTATTAATTGATGAGGCACGTACTCCGCTTATTATTTCCGGACAGAGCGGCAAGTCTACCAAGCTGTACGAGGCATGTGATATTTTGGCTCGTCAGATGAAGAGAGGTAAGGATCTGGAGACACTGTCCAAGATGGATGCCATTATGGGCATTGAGCAGGAGGAGACAGGCGACTTCTCTGTAAACGAAAAGGACAAAATCATCAATCTTACTGCGGAAGGTATGGCCAAGGTAGAGCGTTTCTTCCAGATTGAAAATTATGCAGACCCTGAGAATTTAGAGATTCAGCACAATATTATTCTGGCACTGCGCGCCCATAACCTGATGTTCCGTGACCAGGATTATGTAGTAAAGGATGACCAGGTTCTGATTGTAGATGAGTTTACCGGTCGTATTATGCCGGGTCGCCGTTATTCTGATGGCTTGCATCAGGCTATCGAAGCAAAGGAAAAGGTAAAGGTAAAGCGTGAAAGCAAGACCCTTGCTACAATCACCTTCCAGAACTTCTTTAACAAATTTGAGAAAAAGAGTGGTATGACAGGTACCGCCCTTACCGAAGAAAAGGAATTCCGTGATATTTACGGTATGGACGTAGTAGAGATTCCTACCAATCGTCCGGTTGCCCGTATTGACAAGCAGGACAGCGTATACAAGACCAGAAAGGAGAAACTGTATGCGATTGTTCAGTCTGTCAAGGAAGCTCATGCCAAGGGACAGCCTGTACTGGTTGGTACCATTACCATTGAGGCCAGTGAGGAGTTGAGTATGCTGCTTCGTAAGGAAGGCATACCACACAAGGTATTAAATGCCAAGTTCCATGAAATGGAGGCTGAGATCGTAGCGGATGCAGGTATTCACGGTGCAGTTACTATTGCTACCAACATGGCAGGACGTGGTACCGATATTAAGCTGGATGAAGAGGCCAGGGCTGCAGGAGGTCTACGTATTGTAGGTACAGAGCGTCATGAGTCCAGACGTATTGATAATCAGCTGCGCGGTCGTTCCGGTCGTCAGGGGGATCCGGGTGAGTCCCAGTTCTTTATTTCCTTAGAGGATGACCTGATGCGTCTGTTTGGTTCTGAGAGACTGATTGGTGTGTTTAATGCATTGGGTATTCCTGAGAATCAGGAGATTGAGCATAGCTCCCTTACCAAGGCCATTGAGGGAGCCCAGAAAAAGATTGAGACCAATAACTATGGTATTCGTAAAAATCTGTTAGAATACGATGGTGTTATGAATGAACAGCGTGAGATTATTTATGATGAGCGTCTTCGTGTACTGAATGGCGAAAGTATGCGTGATTCTATTCTCAAGATGGTTCAGGATATTGTGGACAATAGCGTAGACACGGTTATCAGTGACGATGCAGAGCCTGCAGAGTGGGATTTACAGGAGCTCAATACTATCCTATTGCCAATCGTGCCGTTAGAACCGATTACAATGGATAGAATTCACAAAGCCAAGAAGAACAACCTCAAGCAGCAGTTAAAGGAAGAGGCAGTGAAGCTTTACGAAGCCAAGGAAGCAGAGTTTCCGGAGGCTGAGAGCATGCGTGAAATCGAACGTGTTATTCTGTTAAAGGTTATTGACCGCAAGTGGATGGACCACATCGATGATATGGACCAACTGCGTCAAGGTGCAGGTCTTGCTTCCTATGGTCAGCGTGACCCACTGGTAGAGTATAAGATGGCAGGCTACGACATGTTCGATGCCATGACTGCCAATATTAAAGAAGATACCGTACGTATTTTGTACAGAGTAAAGATTGAGCAGAAGGTAGAGCGTGAGCAGGTGGCCAAGGTAACCGGCACCAATAAGGATGATACAGCCGCACGTAAGCCTGTAAAGAAGGAAGCACGTATTTATCCTAACGACCCATGTCCATGTGGATCCGGCAGAAAGTACAAGCAGTGTTGCGGTCGTGTGAAATAATTAGCAGGCGATATTTGATGGAATGATGGCAGGAGTGGGAAGTGTCCCGCTTCTGCTTCTTTGGAGGAAGTATGATAGAATTAGATCAGATGAAGCAGAAGCTTATGACCTATGAAACACCATTATCAGAGGTAAAAGCTTCTCTTGACCTGGAAAGCAAGGAAAAGCGTATTGAAGAGTTGGAGATGGAAATGGAAGCTCCGGGTTTCTGGGATGACCCGGATTACTCCAACAAGCGCATGAAGGAATTAAAGAATTTAAAGGATACGGTAGCCTTGATGCAGGGCATGTGCAATCAAAAGGATGATATTTTTACTTTGATTGAAATGGGCTATGAGGAAGAGGATGAAAGTCTCATTCCTGAGATAGAGGCAGAGCTGGAGGATTTTATTAGTAAGTTAGAGGAGGTACGTATCAGTACCCTGCTTTCCGGCGAATATGACAGGAATAATGCTATTTTGAAATTGAATGCTGGTGCCGGCGGTACCGAAAGCTGCGACTGGGCTAGCATGCTGTATCGTATGTACACCCGTTGGGCAGAGCGCAAGGGATTTAGTATTGAAGTGCTGGATTATCTGGATGGTGACGAGGCAGGTATCAAGTCCGTGACTTGGCAGGTAAATGGTGAAAATGCCTACGGTTATTTGAAGAGCGAAAAGGGCGTGCATCGTTTGGTACGTATTTCTCCATTTAACGCTCAGGGCAAGCGCCAGACCTCCTTTGTATCACTGGATGTTATGCCAGAAATCGAAGAGGATGTAGATGTAGAGATTAATCTGGATGATTTGCGTATTGACACCTACCGAAGCAGCGGTGCAGGTGGTCAGCATATTAACAAGACTTCTTCAGCTATCCGTATTACCCATTTACCGACAGGTATTGTGGTACAGTGCCAGAATGAGCGTAGCCAGCACCAGAATAAGGACAAGGCGATGCAGATGTTAAAGGCCAAGCTGTATATGCTGAAGCAGGAGTCAAATGCTGAGAAGCTTTCCGATATCCGCGGCGAAGTCAAGGAAATTGGCTGGGGCAACCAGATTCGTTCTTACGTATTGCAGCCTTATACTATGGTCAAGGACCACCGCACCAGTGAGGAAAGCGGCAATGTAGATGCCGTACTGGATGGTGCCATTGACCCGTTTATCAATGCATATTTAAAATCACTAAATATAAAAGGAGACCAGGAGCAGTAATGTTCCTGGTCTTTTTACGTAAATCTTTATTTAAATGTTTCAGGGTCGATACCGCTATAATTTCTTTCGCTGCTATCCTGCGTCTCAGGATGTGCGGCTTCGCAGTCATGTGTCAGGTTTGTATCACTGATAGTATCAGCTGCGGTATAAGTAGTGTACTGATTTGCAGTAGTTTTATAATTTTTGGCAGCCTGTATCTGAACAAGGTCCAGATAAAAAGCGGTAAGTGCCGTATTCATGTGAACGCCCACCCATAAGGTAGCAACAAAGAAAAGAATGGTACCTACAATAATCAAAGCTGGTATTATGCTAAGGCATGCAAAGGTGATGGCAAAAAGCAGCAGTATCGGAACAAAGCTTAATTGCAGCTTAATCATGCGCCATCTGTTGCCCTTCATTAACTGCTTGGAACGCTTCCAAATCTCTGTGGCCGGCAATTCCGGATAATCCAGCAACAGATAATAAACCTGACCATAAGTGGTACTGATGTAAACTGCATATATGATATAGAGCAAGGTAAGCAAAAGGAATACTCCCAAGAAACCTATGTATGCAGTCGGGTCAAAATAAAGGGATGAACCATACATAATAGAAACAATATCAGCGCCTGCACCGGCAAGCATAGTAAATAAAAAGACAACTACTAATATGGCGTAAATAAGTGTACCCGGTAACAGATAAAGCATCGTTAACAGATACAGTAAAAGTGCTTTGCCCGGATGACATTGAAAACCATAGAAAAGGTCTTTGAATGCGGCCTGGTCCTTCTGGCCGCAGCAAAGCTTTAACAAAAAGCTTAAGAGGCCGACGTTTAAAATAACGCTGAGCAGGGTGCTTATAAGTGAAAAGATAGTTACCATAATTCCGTTTTGGGTAGGGTAACTAAGGCTTACTCCGATAAAGCCTGAAACAAGGGTCATAGCAATTGCTAAAGGCCATTTGCCGGCCAGCGCCTGCTTAGCTTCCTGCTTCAGCTGACGTGTTGTTTTGTGCATTATTTTTTCCTCCGTGATAAAAATTTTGTTAATATATAGTATAGCACTTTAACGTGTTATATGCAATCATACTGCTTTAAAAATTTTGTTTGAAAAATGCTCAGAAAAATTGTATACTAGTGCATATGCAAAAATGCAAATAATTACAGACCGCGAGGATAATTACATGGACATTTGCTTAAAAATAGCACAGGAGCTTGAAATTAAAAAATCTCAGGTAGAGGCTGCTGTGCAGCTGATTGATGAAGGAAACACCATTCCTTTTATTTCCAGATACCGTAAAGAGGCTACAGGGGCTCTGAATGATGAGCAACTGCGTAATCTGCACGAACGCTTGCAGTATTTGCGCAATCTGGAGGAGAAAAAGGAGCAAGTGCTGGGCAGTATTGAAGAGCAGGGGGCTTTGACAGAGGAGCTGAAGGAGAAAATCTTGGCTGCTGAAACATTGGTTTTGGTGGAGGATTTATACCGTCCTTACAGGCCAAAGAGAAAGACACGTGCCAGTGTGGCAAAGGAAAAGGGACTACAGCCTCTTGCAACCTATATATTAGAGCAGACAGTCACGGAGGATGTGCTGGTGGAGGCTTCCAAATATATCTCTGATATAGAAGGAAAGGAAGTTGCTACAGCTACTGAGGCTTTACAGGGAGCAGAGGATATTATTGCAGAGCAGATTTCTGACGAAGCGGATTATCGCATTTATATTCGTGATTTTACTATGCAGGAAGGTACTATAAAGAGTACTGCTAAGGATGCAGAGGTTAAGAGCGTTTATGAGAATTACTATGATTTCGAAGAAAAGCTTTCCAAGGCTGCGGGGCATCGTATTCTGGCGTTGAACCGCGGTGAAAAAGAAAAAATTCTGACTGTTAAGATAGTTGCACCGGTGGAGCGGATTATCGGTTATCTGGAAAAGCAGGTTATTATGACGGACAATCCATATACCACGCCGATTTTAAAGGAAGTGGTACAGGATGCATATGACAGACTAATTGCTCCTGCCATCGAGCGTGAGGTGCGTAATGAGCTGACCGAAAAGGCAGAGGATGGTGCTATCAACGTATTTGGCAAGAATTTGGAAATGCTTTTGATGCAGCCGCCTGTTGCCGGCAAGGTGGTGCTGGGCTGGGACCCTGCCTTCCGTACCGGCTGTAAGCTGGCAGTTGTGGATGCTACCGGCAAGGTGCTGGATACCAAGGTTATTTTCCCTACGGAACCTCAGAACAAGGTGGAAGAGGCAAAGCGCGAGCTGAGAAAATTAATTGCCAAGTATCATATTGATTTAATCAGCGTAGGAAATGGTACTGCCTCCAGAGAGTCAGAGCAGGTCATTGTTTCTTTATTAAAGGAAATGAAGGAGCCGGTACAGTATGTTATTGTAAATGAAGCAGGGGCTTCTGTTTACAGCGCCAGCAAGCTGGCTACAGAGGAATTTCCGGATTTTGACGTAGCTCAGCGAAGTGCTACAAGCATAGCCAGACGTTTGCAGGATCCTTTGGCAGAGCTGGTAAAGATAGATCCAAAGTCTATCGGTGTGGGTCAATATCAGCATGATATGAATCAGAAGAAATTAAACGATACGTTAACCGGTGTAGTAGAGGACTGCGTAAATAAAGTGGGCGTGGATTTAAATACTGCGTCAGCACCGCTTCTTGCTTATATTTCCGGCATCAGTAAAACACTTGCTAAAAATATCGTAGAGTATCGTGAGACAAACGGCCGCTTTACCAATCGAAAGCAGCTTTTAAAGGTTGCCAAGCTGGGACCAAAGGCATATGAGCAGTGTGCCGGTTTTATGCGTATTACAGGTGGTGACAATCCGCTTGACGCGACCAGTGTGCATCCCGAATCCTATGAGGCTTGCGAAAAGCTTTTGGGTAAGTTGAATCTGGACAAGTCCGGATTGGCCCACGGTGCCGGACTGGGCAAGACAGTTTCTGTACTTACCTCCAAAATGAACAAAAAGAAGCTGGCTGAGGAAATAGGTGTGGGAGAAATGACCTTAAATGACATGATTGAGGAGCTGGTAAAGCCTGCACGTGACCCGAGAGAGGAAATGCCGGCACCAATCTTACGCAGCGATGTTCTGGATATGAAGGACTTAAAACCAGGCATGATTTTAAAGGGAACTGTGCGAAATGTGATTGATTTCGGAGTTTTTGTGGATATAGGCGTACATCAGGATGGTCTGGTGCATATTTCTCAAATGTCTGAAAAGTACATTAAGCACCCTTTGGACGTGGTAAAACTGGGTGATATAGTGGAAGTTCAGGTTATGAGTGTGGATGCTGAGAAAAAGCGTATTGCACTTACCATGAAGATAAATAAAAATTAACTGTAAAAAAAATAAAAATTAGTTGAAAAAAGTTGTTGACAATTGGAATGACTTTTGATATGATACTAATTGCCGCTGATAAGTCAGCGGTTACGGAGAGGTATCGAAGTGGTCATAACGAGGCGGTCTTGAAAACCGTTTGTCCGGAAGGGCGCGTGGGTTCGAATCCCACCCTCTCCGCTGGAGTGCTGGCTCCTCGGAGTATAGATGCAATCCTATATAGAGAAGAATGGATGCTGATTAAAGTATTTCTTCCAGTTTGCAGAAGTACCCAAGAGGCTGAAGGGACACCCCTGGAAAGGGTGCAGGTCGTTAATAGCGGCGCGAGGGTTCAAATCCCTCCTTCTGCGGTCGCATCTCTTGTGAGATGCGCTGAGTGAGAACTCAAGTACCTTGACAAATAAACAGCAATGCAACCCTGAAAGATTCCTAATAAACAGGATACAAGGAAATCCTGTCTGGAAGAAATTCAGAGAACAAAACCTTAAACAGTAAAATTCGCGAGTAGCGAGGAGAGTGCCATGCTTGCATGGTGATTCGACGAGCACCGCGAAAGTCCAAAATACGTGAAGCGGATTTTGGACCGGAAGGTAAA
>JAZRRW010000008.1:0-9242 GCA_045651105.1 Lachnospiraceae bacterium | reverse complement strand
CAGTAATCCCCTTCGTCTTATTCAAATCACGCACCGCACGAACAACCTCCTTACGGCCGCTTGGATCCAGCATAGCCGTAGGCTCATCCAATACAATACACATAGGCTGCATAGCCAGTACACCTGCAATAGACACACGCTGCTTCTGCCCTCCTGACAGGTGATTAGGGGAATGCTTGCGAAATTCATACATGCCTACCGCACGCAGGCTTTCCTCCACACGCTCCCAGATTTCCTCCGTAGGCACACCAAGGTTTTCCGGCCCAAAGCCTACATCCTCCTCCACAATCTGACCGATAATCTGATTGTCCGGGTTCTGAAAAACCATACCGGCACGCTGACGCACCTCCCAGATATTTTCCTCCTGTCCGGTATCCAGTCCATCCACCCATACAGTGCCTCCTGTAGGGAAAAGCATGCCGTTAATATGCTTGGCTAAGGTGGACTTTCCCGAGCCATTATGACCCAGAATCGCCACAAAATCGCCCTTCTGTACGTCAATATCCACCCCATCGATGGCACGGCTCACACCCTCTACATTGCCTTCCTCATCCAGCTCTTTATATTCATATACCAATTTGTCTGTTTTTAAAATAGATTTTAAACTCTCTTTGATATTCATCGTTTCCTCAAAATAAATTACTTAATTTACTAACTTTATATTTTACTGCAAAACGAAGAATTTTACAAGCATTATATTTTTCTTGACAAACCCTAGATTATCTAGGTATAATAAGCATAGATAGTCTAGGTATGCTATTTATATGAACTAAGTAATTTCACATTACTTACCAAGCCGTTTGGCGGCAAAAAAGGAGGATATATGAAAATTGAAAAATCACTGCTTTCAGGCAATACACCTATGTTAATTCTTTCCTTATTAAAGGATGGCGACAAGTATGGATATGAAATGGTGTCAGAGCTAGCACGTCGTTCTGACAACACCTTTGAACTTAAGGAGGGGACGCTTTATCCTCTGCTCCATGCATTGGAGAAAAATAAATTCGTAAAATCCTACACGAAAATGACCCCTGGCGGACGTGAACGCAAATATTATCAGCTTACCAAGGATGGGCTTGCACAATTAGAATACAAAGAAGCAGAGTGGAAATTGTTTTCCGAAAAGGTCAATGCAGTTCTTGGGTTCGCTACATCCTAGACAGGAGGTGCAAGATGAAATATATTTCTGAATTTGACATATGGTGCAAAAAGGCCACAAAGAGCATCCGATACCGCCCTGACCGTCAGGCAGTGTACGGTGAGCTTTACCAGCATATAGAGGACAGGTACTTAGATTTTCTTGAACAGGGCATGAAGCCGGAGAATGCCGAACTAGAGGCTCTGAAGGTTATGGGCGAACCAAAGGAAATTGCACCTATGCTGGCTGCTATACATAGGCCGTTTTGGGGGTATATGTATAGTTTGTGTAAGTGGGGATTCTTTTTGTTTCTTTTGATTATGTTTTATAAATTTATACCATGGCTAATCAATTTGAACATTCATAGCGATCATATTACATACCATACCGGTTATGATTATAACATTGATGTTTTCAATCAACGCCGCGCGGAAACTGATAGATATATATATGAGCGGACATTATACACTGAGCCAAAATGCAACGCATCCTCGGATGGATATACTTTTACCATTACCAGGGCCGCACTCTGGCAGGTAAAGCCAAGGACTACCGACCTTTCGACCACCCTTTCGTCTGACAAAAGCTGGCTGTATATCGAAATGGAGGTCACCAATCCCAGACCATGGGCAAAGCCGGTAAATTACGATGCATTAAGCTGTTTTTGGGCCGAAGACAGTCTGGGAAATCACTATTACAGCACCAATGATTATTACTATTCGGATTTGCCGATTCTTCATGGAAACGGCTGCCAAACCGGCCTTTTCACTTATACGTATACTATGTTTACCTGGAATTATGTATCTTTAGAGGCAGAATGGATTGACCTGCATTATGGAAGAAGCGGCAAGGATATTACTCTGAGAGTGGATTTGACAGGAGGGGATGAACATGAAGATTAGAGCACTGATCCACAGACTTTATCGCAAATTTACAAACCGTTGGAGCAGCCTTCCACGCCCGCTGCGCGTATTGCTTTTACTGACCGGTATAGCACTGACCTGTTTTTTTATTTATATATTTCTGGATTCTCCTACGTTTACGGACGAGCAGCGGTATCGCAGAGCTGAAAAAGCAAACCTCGTGGGTCCGGCCAAGATACTGGATATTCAGGAATTACCTGAGCTTAAGCGTAATGATTATGACAGAATTGTTATCGCTGACGATGGAGACGGCATCATTATGTACCTTTGGAATACAGAGCATGACTACTATGAAAAACTGGTTTACCGGAAGAAGATTGGAGATGTAACCATTTATGCAGCACCGATTGTAAATGTCTTTTACGATTGGCATGATTTTGAAGAAATCATCGTACCCATTTACGCATTTGATAACTTTCCCAATGCAGTTCGGGCCGAATTAGATTTGACTCTGGAAATTTTTGAGGTTGGTGAACCGCATATATACCATTACAGCTTAGAATCTGTTCGTGAAAAATCCGGCTTCTTTTGCTTCTTTATTTATGCCAATACTACACCCCGTCCCTCAGGCTCGGGCTCTGAAGAAAACAGCGCACTGTATAGCTTTACTGCCCTAACCGATCAATGCACTTCTCACGCACTGCATCCTCAGAGAGGTGCCTTAGCCACTATCCGGCTATATGATAAAGATAACTTGCTGGTTCACGAGGAGATGCTAAGTATTTACACAATCCCGATTGAAAAATTGATCGAGCGAGGCGAGCTTAGATAGCATAAAATTCGTACTATTTAATCTATTATTTAACGGGCTGTTGCAAAATAGTGTACTGTTCCCTGTCAGATAGACAGGATGAGCAGTTCATTCATCATTTTGCGACAGCCCTTTTCTTTTCTCTATACTATTTAATCTGCTCCAAAAATTCCTCCATACTGTCTGCTCTGGACGCCAATTGGGTCCAGTGTACCAAGGTTTCATCATCAATGCTCCGAATACGATTCTGCAATTCCTCTGAAACAAAACCTAGCTTAGACAAAACTTTTATTAAAAGATTACGCTCCCCCTCTGCGCGCCCCTCTTCACGTTCCTCTGCTCTCACCATCCTGAGAAACTTTTCCTCATCAAATTCAGTCAATACCATATTTCTGACCTCCCTTCGGTGTCTGCTCAAAAATTCCTCCAATACTCCGGCCTCCACACATTCATCTACTGCCTGATCTACCGCAGCGGTTAAAGGCATGCTCTTATTGTAACTTCTCACCTTATCCAAAAAGGTTGCGTAGTCACCTAAGGCCTTGCACTTTGCCAAAAGCTCCGGGTTCATACCTGCATTGATCTTCATCTTCATATACACCACATCATCCAATGTGGTAAAGGTCAAATCGTCCGCATTTGTATAATTACTGTTATTCATAGCATTATACAAACTTAAGGCATTTTCCTTATCCTCACCAAAAAGCTTGCTGAATACGGTGGATTTGTGGTTTTTGTTTGCTACATAATTTCTATTGGAATTCATTTACACTCTCCTTGATTATACCATATTTTCACCGCGTTGCAACTAATGAATTGATTTAAATCAAGGTTATTGTAGCATTTTCCGAAACCCAATGTGGACGATATATCGTCTAAATTGTAAAATTTCCATAAACTTTTTACCTGATGCCGCGCTCAAAACATTTCCCTGCCAATTCGAAAATACCCCGTAAGCCAAAGCCCACGGGGTAAATCATATTTTATAAAATTATAATAGCTATTCAAAAATCACAATTTTATTTATGGTGGCCGGTCTTTTTGCCAAGTACCACACTGCCTGCAAGGCTTACACATGCAAGTACTGCTATAAATACCCAAAGGCCTGTGTTACTTGTATCTCCCGTTGCCGGAGACGGTGTATCCACACTGGTGGATGCCGCCTCACCACAAACCACACATACACCATCAATATATGCATGACCAAATGGCTGATTTTCTTCGTTTGCCTCCAGAAGTACATCACATCTCTCGCAGCGGATTTCACCTTCCCAGCCGGACTCTGTACAGGTTGCCGGAACATGGTCATGTTTTACACCTACGTGACCAAGTGCAGGGATCACTACAGGTGCTGCGATTTCATTCTTAGTCTCTGCATCGCTATAATACTTCTGGCAGGTCTCACAGTACCAATATGCCTCGGTACCGGTTTCGGTACAGGACGGATCAACCTTGGTAAATCCAGTAAGATTGTGACCTAAAGGCTGGCTTGCCGCAGGTTTTATAATCCATTCATCACAGGTAGCACACTTCGTACCATCGCCCAAGCCTTCCTCTGTACAAGTCGGTGCATATCCTTTCACAACGATTGCCTTAGATGCATCGCACGGAGTCATTTCGATGGTAATATCATCCTTTGCAACTGCTTCTTCGCCATTTGCATCTTTATAGTATGTGTCACAAGCCTCACAGTGCCAGTATGCTATGTTACCGATTGCGTTACATGTTGCCGGGTTAGCAACATGAGCCTTCAGGTCATGCTTGTGTACACCATAGGAACCATCTGCATTTTCACTTGGTACAAAGTTATCTGCACAGAGCTCTGCTGAAACTGGTTCTTTAAAAGAACCACCGGATACAAATCCTTCTACATTTTCACTTGAGACAGCACCATTAAATGTACCATCAATAACGGACATAGTCACATCTGCGGTTTCTTCATCTTCAAGGTCAGTTTCATACAGTGCCTTTGCACCAGTCAATGTACCACCCTTAATAGTTACAGAAATAGCATTATTGGTTGTATGCTGAGATACTGCTACAGCAGCTCCTGTTACAGTAGTACCATTGCCATTTTTACCCTCAGCAAATGTACCCGTAGCCTTAATAGTACCACCCTCTACTGTCAGAGTACCTGCACGCATTTCAATACCTGTAGTACCTTCGATTGTACCATCTTTTACTGTCAACGTACCAACCTGCGGATGATAAATAGCAGTATCAACGGTATTTTTAACAATACCACCCTCTATATTAATTACGGTATTGTCACCACCGGAACCTGAACCTGTAACAGTAGCATAATTACCATGAGAGGTTAAATTACCGCTTGTAGTAAGTGTACCATCATAGATAACTACGCAGGCATCATCGCTGGAGGTTACATCCACACCATCAGCAATAATTAATGCAACCGTATCCTTAACTGAGTCCTTCTTACCTACTCTGAAAGCTTCACCAGAAACATTAATTGCTCCGGTGCTGCCAGTAGAAGAATCCTTTACTGTAAGTGTACCGCTTGTTACATGGAAATTCGTAGCTTCTTTACCCTTAATAACGAAACCATTCAGGTCAATAACGGTATCTTCTGTAATAACAACTGTATCTGCAAGCGCTACGTTTTCTGTTAAGGTGATGACACCATTTACCGGTGTAGGTAACGCATTTGTAGTATAGGTTACAGCATAGGTAGAGAATTTATCTGTTTTAAAGGAATAAGTTCCATCATTATTCTTGGTAGTCGGAAGCTTTTCAACCTTACCATTATTGTGTACACGTACTACAGTAACTGTTATATTGGAAGCCTGCAGCTCTGCCGGAACAGTGATTGTAAAGGTAATTTCCTGAGCCGTCTCTGTCAATTCACCTAAGGTAGTAACCTTTTTCTCTGTACTCTCTCCCTCAGTCTTCGTTTCAACCGCCTTAACCAATACAGCCAAATCAAGATACTGTGCTACATTAGCGCCATTTGAAGCAGCCATTTCTTCAATCTTGGCAGCGTCTTCCTGAGCGCTTTCTTTGATATCCTCTTCTGTCACAGTCTGTGCAACAACCTCTGTAATAATTTCTATGGTTGCATCATTAGAATTAAGCTTTGCTACTACATCTTCAACAACTGCATCACTTACCGCAAGCTCTATTTTGGAATCAGAGGTGTTACCTATATTCAAAATTTCGTTCTTTGCGGTTGTTGCTTCATTCTTCACTGCATCCGTAGTAGTGCTGTCAACCTTCATTTCCACATTATCTTTAGTATTATAATTCGGATCTTGCCCCTGACATACTATACATGCACCATTCTGGTACTTATGTGTTGTCAGCTTTGGAGCAACCGGTATCTCCGTAATAGCTTCTGCACCCTTGCTGTCTGCAAACATCTTGCCACAGCAGGAACACACCCAATACTCCTTAGTACCAGCCGCCTGACAGGTAGCATCCACAGGTGGAACAACAACTAATGTGTGGCCTTCATCCGCGCAATTACATACTTTATCCGTATTACCCTCAACCACAAAAATTGTATTTGCATTATTATAAGCATATGTATCAACACAATTAGCTGAAATACTGCTTAACTTCGTAGAGGACGCATTATTTCTAACAGTCAGTGCATTTGCACTATTATAGTAACCGTTAGCAGTATTCTGCTGCAGGTTTCCTACAACACCACCAGCAAAGACGCCGCCGGAGATGCTTGCTGCGCTATTTTTATTATCACGAACATCTGCAGCATTATAAATACCACCCACAATACCACCAGCGCCTAAGGTGCTGTTTGCGGCATTAATTGTACCTTTATTGGTATTGCCAACTACAGAAATGATTTCATAACGTGGATATTCTGCCGCTGTTCCATCCGTCTTATACTGGTAATTAACCCAACCTACAATGCCACCAACAGTAGTAGCTTTAGAGTCTGTGGAAATATTAACAGAATTGGTATTGCCGCTAATCTCACCATACATCTGCTGCCATCCTACAATGCCGCCTACATTGGAACCATCTGCACTTGCAGTGATGTTTCCGGTGTTAGCACAATTCATAACATTCGCTGTAGAAAAGCCAACAATACCACCTGCACCGCCACTGGCAGTGCCTGTGATTGTACCGCTATTAGTACAACCTGTAATATTCATCTCAACATCAGTTCCGGTATAATATGCCTTTCCTATAATACCTCCTGCTGCCGCACCGGAAACAACTGCACTATTCTTGCAATTAGAAATAGTGCCGCTTATAGTCATACGGCCAACGACACCTCCAACACCATCTGCTGCGGAAACAGAACCACTAACTGTAATATTATCAGCAGTTGCATTATTTACCATCAACCCAATTGCTGCACCGGCATTCTTGTTACTTCCTGCAGCAATGGATACGTCAGATAATGTCAAATTTTTAACTGTTCCACCATCAACCACACCAAACAAACCAATCGCCGCATTGGCTTCGCCAGCATTAATAAGCAAGCCGGCAACAGAGTGTCCACCTCCGTCAAATGTCCCCTTAAAGGCATTCCCTGTATAGGAACTACCTGAACGAGCACCATTGCCGATAGGTGTCCATACATCACTCAAAGTAATATTGGTTTTTAGCACAACATATTTCCCTGAGTAGTCATTTCCACTATTAACATCAGCACAAAACGCAGTTAATGCTTCTGTGCTTTCAATAACATAAGGATCTTCTTTAGTACCAGACCCACTAAGCTTTGCATTGGAAGCCTGCACTGATAATGGCGTAGAAATTATGACCATACAGATTGCCAAAATAATAGACAAAAATCTTTTCTTCATAACCCTTTCCTCTTTTCTATTTTTTAAAATTTACACAAATATTATACCCCTGTATAGTACGTATGTCAACCTGAAATCTTTTCCACTTATATCACTTTGTCGTAAATACCACAAATGGCTGATGGATTACACCACCAGCCACCTAAGCCGTCATCTCATTTTATATTAAAATTTAACTACCTCCACATATACATCCTACAAATATAATTCATCAGCACAATATTCACCACAAAAATAGTCACGCAATAAATCACCTTGGCGGTTCTGTCTTTAAATGTCCCCGAAATCTGAATACCCCATGCCAACATCAGGCAGGCGATAATTGTATAAACCGTACGACGTAAATCGTTAGCATTAAAGTCTATGTTCAACATATTTGTCTGTGCTATAGGCACACAACCACAGCCAAAAACCTCTACCAATACACGTCTGTCAAGAATGTTGTAAATCGGTGTAATCAGCAGCATTACTACATAAGGTGCCACATTACATATTTTTTTCCATGGGTTCTTTGCTTTTCTATCGTTCATATCAGACCTCCACCCTACTTTGATACATAAATTTTATCACAGGTATTTATCAAGGGCAATTTAATTATTTCCGAAGAATTTCTTATGAAAAAGTGAAAAAGCGAAACCCAAAGGACAAGTCACAATCGAGTAGGAGGGGATTGATTAAATCCCCGACCTCTCACACCACCGTGCATACGGTTCCGTACACGGCGGTTCAATCAACTTAACAAGTAACACACCTTTCGGTGTAGTAATCCAACATTGAGACTAATCCAAATGAGGTTAGTCTCTTTGTGCTTATAGCCTTTTGTATCCATCCGTTGTGGCACATATGTGCATATCTATTACCCGTGTTCGCTACTTTGTGTGCCGCCCATCTTGGTACGCCAAGCTTAACCAAATTCTTCTCTTTGTTTTGTGGCGTTTTCCAGTGTTTCCAAATGCACATGCGCAACCTATATCTTATGTTACTGTCCAATTCTCCACAGAGAGTTTTCATGCTACCTATCTTGAAGTAGTTAATCCAACCTCTTATGAGCTGATTAAGCTTCTCTATTTTATAGCTGTTGCTGACGCCCCAACTACGCCTGGTAAGTTTTCTCATTCGTTTCTTGAACTTTATAACTGACTTTGCATGTGGTTTTGCCTTGTATTGGTGTGCTTTTCTGTCATAGTAAAAGCCGAAACCAAGGTATTTCAGTCCTTGCGGCTTATCTATTTTACTTTTGGTTACATTTACCTTAAGTCCCAGTTTCTCTTCAATAAATCGAGAGATGTTCCTCATCACTCGGTTAGCAGACATTTCACTTCCGACCATGATGATACAGTCATCCGCATATCGTACAAAGTTAAGACCTCGCTTTTCCATCTCCTTGTCGAGTTCATTCAGCATGATGTTTGCTAATAGAGGTGAAAGATTTCCACCTTGTGGTGTTCCTATAATAGAATCCTCATATTCATCATCAATCATGATTCCGCTAACCAGATACTTTCTTATGATGGAAATAACATCTCCATCTTTGATTGTTCTGCCAATAATGTTCATTAGCTTGTCATGGTTTACTGTGTCGAAAAACTTTTCCAAGTCAATATCTACAATCCATTCATTACCATCATTCATCA
>JAZRRW010000007.1:0-5516 GCA_045651105.1 Lachnospiraceae bacterium | reverse complement strand
AGTGAATACAATGGCGGCTCCGTGCGCTAACCGGCTGAACTCTTTCATTAATAAAATAGTAGAAAGGCAAACCTAATGAAAAAAATTAAAAATACAGTTTCTTTTTTATACGAACAATTTCATCACTATTTATTATATATTTGCAAGCATCCTGTCTGTGCAGTGGTTATGTTGGTCGGGATTGTAACAGCCTACGGCTCCTATGCCTTTGCTACGGATTACTATGTAGACAGCGAGGTGGTTATCAATATACCGGGCACCAACTACAACTGGCTGACCATCGGACGCTATGGACTGGTACTGGTTCGCAAGCTTTTAGGCACCAGCTGGTATAATCCTTTTTACACCGGAATTTTGCTGCTGCTTTTTTTGTGGCTGACCGGTATGACAAGTGCCTACGTTGCAGGGAAGCTTTTCCCTAAGCTCACCCCGGCTGTAACCACTCTGGGCAGTCTCATTTTTATTACCTATCCTACCTTTACGGAGCAATACTACTTCCACTTTCAGTCCGCTGAAATTGCCTTTGGACTGTGGCTTAGTATGCTTGCCATGGGTATGTTTTATTTGTATGTACGGGATAAGCGAAGGGAACTTTTTGTATGCACTCTGCTCATATATGTGCTGACCTTTGCTATTTATCAGTCCTTTATACCGCTGACGCTTTGCTGCTATCTGGCAATCTTTCTGGCTCTTATTACCGAAGCAGACACCGATACCGCTGTAGTAAAACGCAGCATCCTGGGCAGTATCCTGCACTTTATTCTTGCCTTTGGTATCTCGCAGGGTATTAACCGGATTTGCTTTCCTTCCAGCGGATACCTTTCAGGACAGGTTATCTGGACTGCGGAAGGCTCCCCGACAGAAGCTTTTGTGGCAGTGTTAAAAACCTGTGCCCGCATGCTGACCGGCAGAGGATTATTTTACACCACACTGCTGTTGTTTGCAATCCTTCTTGCTATAGCAGCATTCAGGTGCCATCGTAATCTTTCCGGACACCGTCTGATACTGGGAATACTGTCAGCTCTCGGCATTGCCGTGACACCTTTTGCACTGACCCTGTTAATGGGAGAAAATACCGCCATACGCTCTCAGTTTACCTATGGACTGGCAGCTGTGATTTTGCTTTATTTCAGTATACAGACCTTGGCAAATCGCAAAATGAGCTTTCTTTCCCAAAACAGATTCGTAATGATCGCTGTGATGCTGGCAATAACAGTATCCCAGATTTTTACAGTACGATTTATTTGGAAGGCCCACACCTATGTTACGGATTATGACAGGGATACGACCACACAAATTATGGAGTTGATGTATGACTCCCACATTGTATGTCAAGGCACAGGCACCATATTCTGGGGATACCTGCAACCGGAAACTCCGTATGACGAATATATTGCCGACAGCCCTTCCTACCTGTTTACCTCCGTATTCAATCTGGAGCATGCCGCACAGCCATACTGTTACTTCAGTACGGTGCGTATTATGAGCTATATGGAGTCCATGGGACATACCTTTACCCTCCCGACCACCTACAGTCAAAGCGTAAGCTCTTATATTATGGCCCGGGAAACCCTTGCCCCTTTCCCGGAGGAAGGCTGCATATTTAATGATTTTCAGGTGTTTACTATTAATCTGGGCAACAGCCCCGACTACTACTATTAACACCCATTACAACTATGAAAGAGGTTCATCATGCAAAAAAACTGCAATACCAAACAAAAAAAGCTGCCCCTTTGGCCAGCCCTGGTTATACTTAGTGTTATTTTAATATTATTTATTTTAAATCCGGTGTGTCGTTATTTTTACACCAAAGACTTCGTTGCCAGAAGTGACGCGCAGCTTGCAGAAATGCTTGCCAACGACTTGGAAACTGCCGGTATTACCAATCTAGAGAAACCAATTTTCTTTATTGGCTCCGGCACCACCCGTACCAACGGCTCCTGTCTGGATTTGTCCACAGGCAAATATAACATATACTCTATCTTTGCTGTAGGCGACGCTTTGGATTTGGATGCCGTGGAAAGCTCACAGTATATTGTGAAGCACTTAAATAAGCTGGGCTACAACTACACCGCACCAACGGCCGCAGACCGGGCTGATTATGAAGCAGAAATTAGCGCTGTACTGCCTCTGGAAAAAGCCTTCCCGTGGTATAGAAGCATAGCCGAGACAGAGCACTGTATTGTGGTGCAGCTGTCCCAGGCTGAGTGATTGGCTATTTTTACACCTCAATCACACCTTCAAACACAATCACCGCAGGCCCTGTCATATACACCAGATTGTCCTCGCGGTCCCATTCGATAAGTAAATCGCCTCCCAGAAGCTTTACGGTCACCTGATTGTCAGTGTGGCCGTTTAAAATAGAGGCCACTGCTGTGGCACAGGCTCCGGTACCACAGGCAAGCGTTTCCCCTGTACCGCGCTCCCACACACGCATCTCTACAGTCTGCCTGTCAATCACACGTACAAATTCGGTATTGGTTCTTCTCGGAAAACGTGCATGATTTTCAAAATGAGGACCTACTGCTTCGATGTCCAAGTCAGCTACATGATCCATGAATACTACTGCATGGGGATTACCCATGGATACACAGGTCATGCGGTAAGCCTTATCCTCTACTATAATTTCCTCATCAAGTACCTGCTCATTCCCACTGACTACCGGCACCTCTGCTGCTTTTAAAACAGGCTGTCCCATATTTACCTTCACGCGCACCACTTTACCCTCTTCAATGGTATAGTCCAAATACTTTATCTGACCGGCACTGACTACTGCCACACGCTCCTTATCCGTAAGTCCCTTATCATACACATATTTACCTACGCATCGGATACCATTTCCACACATTTCGGAACGGGTACCGTCAGCATTCCACATCTCCATCTCAAAATCCGCGCTTCCATCCTCAACCGGATTGATAAAAATCACACCGTCAGAGCCCACGCCAAAATTACGATTACTGAGTAGGCGCACAATTTCCGGCTTCCTATCCATGGGAAGTGCAAACCTTCCACCATCAATATACACGTAATCATTTCCGCAACCCTGCATCTTGGTAAATTCTATTTTCATTTGAGTTCTCCTAATTATTTTGTAACTATCTAACTATCTATTTTGCATCAATTCTACGCTTTTGTCAACAAGTCATGTGATACATTTTCTGTTTGGCTGAACCGGTTCAGCCAATTTATTTATAAAAATCAAGCATATTCCCTACCTCCACTTCATAGATTGTATCAAGCGCACATGCTACAAAAAACAAAGTGAGGAATGCTATGAGTGGAAAAACAAAGATTCTTGTATTGCATATGAAAGAAGTGATTTATACCGGTATATTTCTCTTTTTGGGATTAATATTTCTGGTGCTGTTGGCTATTATGTTCCTGCCGAAAAGAGCTCAAGTTGATTCCTCTGCCATAACCACTGAGGAGACAGGAGGCACGACCATGGGTCAGGAATCATCTATGGGAGAATATGTTCCCGGTATATATACTGCTGCTCTTGAAGTATCCGGAAACAGTCTGGAAATGCAGGTTATTATTGAACAAAATGGTATTACCGATGTCAGCTTTACTCACCTGGACGAAGCCGTGGAAACCATGTTTCCTCTCTTTACTCCGGTGCTGGGAAGCATTGCCGAGCAGTTGAAAAGCGGTGTAAGCCTGGAGGATGTTACCTACGAGGACAGCCAGAAATATACTGCCGGCATATTAATTCAAACCTTGGAAACAGTATTGGAAACGGCAGCCCGATAATGGGGCTGCCGTCTTAATGTTCCACCTGACCTATGAAATGTCTTCTGATTGTTCTGATACGTACTTTATCTAAAATATAATGCTTTTATACGTTCCAATGCTTCTTTAATATATTCTGCGCTCTTCTTATACTGCTCAAATACAATATTAAATCCCTCTGGATCATCACACACAAAATTCCAGTAATCTTTTCCTATCAGTAATTCATCCTCAGCAAAAAACTGTTTCACTCGTTCTTGCTTCCATTCAGAATTCTCACCATACTTGTTATATGCTGTTCCTAAAAACAACTTTATCTTATCATCCGGTTTATCTCTCAATGAATTTTTAAGAATAAAATATTCTTGTAGCATCGCAAGTTTTTCAGTCTTTGCTTTCTTATTATCCAGATCACCACCTGCTTTAAGCTCTATCAAATAGTGTTCTTTTTTCTCATCATTATAAAAATAATGGTCTGTTACATGTGACTTTTCAAAACTCCGCGTATCAGCAGGTACCATACAAATAAAATCACAATAATCTGATGTCATTGGTTTTCTATGTTTTTCATATTCCAGAATTATATAATCCATATGTTGTGACTGCTGTGGCAAAAGGAATGAATCAATATTGCCACGCACATCATAGGATAATTTTGCCACTTCATTTCCTATTTTTTCAAGCACCTTACCAAACGAACTGTCAAAACTTCTAACAAATGCACTATAAAACATAAATTCCTTACCAAGTTCTGCAACGAAACAATTATTTTTCTTGCTATTGATAACACCATCTGGCTCATCTACTTCATTAGTAAATCTAGCTTCATAGCTATCCGCAAATTTCTTTATCTCTTTATCAACAATTTTTTGTATTGCAACTTTTTTTGCTTCATCCATGAGCTAGTCTCCTATTTTATAATTTGTAATTAACAAATGCTGTGCATTCTTATCATTTCTATCCTGAAAACTTACAAAGTACTTCTTATCAAAGCATGACACATACAGCTGTTCACCATTTGCTGTTTTTGTACCCTCACAATATAACGAAGAAATGTATTCCGTATTTTTTATAACAATCATAAAATTAGCTTTACATTCTTTTATTAAATACTCTGCTAATCTTGCTTGATCGTCCTTATCAAATTCATTTTTAGCATATGTACTAAATTCGGAATCATATGGCGGATCCAAAAACACAAAGTCATTCTTTTTAGGTTTATACGTATTCATAAAATCATAGAAATCCATATTACCTATCGTTGTATCCGCAAGATGCTTAATCACATCTTCATTCTGATAATAATCTATCTTATTTACAAATGATTTTCTGTTATAAGAAATTCCACCATAAGGAACATTAAATTTACCATCCTTATTGTATCTAAACATAGATGAATAACATACCTGTCTAATAAAAAAGTATATTGCTGTTGCAAATTCTTTACTAATACCTAGTTCTTCTCTATTATTCAACAACATTCTAAAATGCGTATAGAATGCAGCCTTCAAAGCAGATTCTATATTACATATAACATCTTCGTATTCCAAATCTCCTTTCTCGCCCTCTATCTTATGCATTCTTATCATTTTATTTTTTATACTCTTACATAACTCGAAAACAAATTCTTCAATCTGATAATTAAAATTAGTTGTTAATAATCCATTAAATTCCTCTGCATTTACAAGAACAAATTCTGTTATTTTATCTCCTAACTGTTGCTTATTCAACACAGCACTCTTATACATATAATAGATATCTACTATTGTTTTTTCGTGATG
>JAZRRW010000006.1:0-8134 GCA_045651105.1 Lachnospiraceae bacterium | reverse complement strand
TGTATCTGATATTCCGTGTACTTATTTTTTAATCGTAACTGTTCTTCTAAGTGCTTCATATTTTCCTCCGGGTGTTTTCTTAATAGAACTATAGCAGTAATCAGCAGCAGAAATGCTTTAGTTTGCTCAATGATGTAAATTATTTATCAAATTTAATGAATAAATATATTTTGGTGTATAAAGTGGAAATACATTTCAATTTGGTCAGTATTTCTTGACATCTGGTGATAAGAAAACGAGAAAAAAACTATAAATGATAAATTTAAATAGGTACTACAGGTAATGACATATGAATTATAGCTTGTTTATCGGAAAAGATGTATTTACTAAAATTATTTATATTTACTTTTTACATAAGATATAGCAGTTGGAGATAATCATGGTTGACAAATGCGTAGGACAAAGGATAAAAGAACTTAGAGAATTAAATAAATATACGAGGGAAGAGTTTGCGGAAGATGTAAATATATCGGCTAAATATCTCTATGAAATTGAAATGGGAAAGAAAAATTTTTCTTCTGATATTTTAAGTAGGATAGCGCAAAGTCTTTCGGTCAGCTGTGATTATATTATGTTTGGTGAAGCAGGCAGTGATGCCAAGGATGAGAAAATAACTACCATAATCGAGCAGATGAATACAAGGCAGATTATTGCAGCAGGAGAGTTATTTAAACTGATGTCTGATTTGTGTAATGAACTGGACATATGAGAGCTGCTTGGGAAAAAGGGGGGGCTGTTCCTTAGAACAGCCTGTTTTGGGCAGAGAATATTTTCTTTCTAATCAGTGCTGGCGAAGTGCCTGTCAGCCTCCCTATTTCAGCAGGGGTCAACTTATACACGTAGTACAGTGCAAGCAGAGGCAGCTCGGTTCTACATATGCCTTCGGTACCAGAGGGAGGTTGGCTGTTTGGTTGGTCATCTACCTTACTGTAAGCCAGATGACGTACGAGCAGAATGGCCAATCGTTCTAGCTGCTGGTAAGATGTATAAGAATACAAATCGTATTTTTCCAATAGCCTAATGAAGCAATTACAAACAGCATCTTCTGCAGCATTTTCGTCCTGTAAGATGTCGAATGCCAAATAATACAGTTTGTTTTTACTCTTTTCATAAAGTGTCTGAATAAGTTTTTTGTTTGGTTTTTTGTTCGTTACATGCATAATCATGTCCGTCCTTTCTCTTTTGATCTAAACTTATTCCCTCTTACACTTATATAACGGATGAATTGGAATTTTGTTCCATATATTAGCAAAAAGAGTTACGAGAATTTTGTGTATTGAAATACCTAGGCGGGGCAGGGTGACAATGTGCATGAGAGCAGTGTAATAATACTATAATGCGATTGCCCTTTTTGTATAATTATGTTAATATATAATTAGATTTACGAATGAATTGATTTCGTGTGGTTACAATAAAAACCAAAAGGAATAGGTTATGAGACGTTTTATTAAATGTATTTGTATATTTGGAGTAATGAGTCTGATGCTTACAGGCTGTAATAAGGAAAAGGAGGATCCCATAAAGGCGGTATATACCTCCATAGAGGCTATGTCTTATGAGGAGGCTTTGGAGCAGATTAGTGCCATAGAGGCAGATCGTGGCAACAGGCAGGAGCTTTCCCGGCTTTCCGGCATTTGTTATATGGGTTTGGGTCAGTATGATGCGGCGGTGGAGGCCTTGGAGACGGCACTTTCCTACAATGACGGTTTTGTAAGGGAGGTAGATTATGATATCAACCAGTATTTGGCAGTTGCATATTATAATCTGGGTAAGTATGAGGAGGCGGAGCATGTGTATACCGCCATCGCAGAGTTAAAGCCGGAGGATGCCGAAGTGCATTACAAGCATGGGGTGACACTTTTAGCTCTGGGTGAGTATGAAGAGAGCAAAGAAGCTTTTGACAGAGCCGTTGCGTTGGAGCCTGCGGGTTATGATCGTATTATTGAGATTTACAAAGCGCTTTATCAGTATGGATATGGTGCCATGGGTTTGGAGTATGTGGAGCAGGCTATGGAGAGTCAGACCGGCATGAATGATTATGACAAGGGTCGCATGTACTACCATGTCGGAGAATACAATAAAGCAGTTGCTGCTTTGGAAAAAATAGATAAGAAAAGTTATGAGGATGCTTCCTTATATCTGGGCATGAGCTATGAGGCTATGGGTGACTATAATTATGCGGCCAGTGTATATAACAGCGGCATTGAGAGTAGCACCAATCCGGCACTTTATAATCAATTGGGGCTCTGCCAGATGAAACGTGGTGCATATGCGGAGGCTTTAGAGGCTTTTCAGGCAGGTTTACAGTGTGAAGATACCTCTTGTCAGCAGGCACTCAGATTTAATGAGGCGGTAGCTTATGAGTATCTGGCAGATTTTGAAACGGCCAGAAAGCTGATGGAGGCTTATTTAAAGGATTATCCAAATGATGCAGAGGCCGAAAGGGAGTATCAGTTTTTAAAGACCAGATAGAGGTGTGGTATGATAGGAAACATTATCGAATATGTACATTCATATGGTTTCTTTGATTTTGAGGCACTGCCTTTTAGTGCGGTAGATGCCCTTGTTCTGGCGCAGTTTGTTTATTTAAAGATGGACGGCATTGTAGATGGTATGAGATCGGATGTCTGTCCCCTTACCTTAAAGGAAATGGCACAGCATCCTGAGGCAGACAGGTTGTTTGCGGATACCCGTTTTGAGGAGAATAATCGTGCATTATTTTACGCTATGTGCGAAAGCAAGCGTTTCGGGGAAATGAAGTGCTTATATTGTGCGGACTATATTTGTGTGGAGAATGAAACACAGTTTATGGCGGTTACCTGTATTTTGTCGGACGGCAGTGTGAAGGTGTTGTATCGGGGCACGGATGAGACGATTATCGGCTGGAAGGAAGATTTTAATATGGCCTTTCAATATCCGGTACCATGCCAGCAGTCCGGCAGGCGTTATCTGGAGAGGGTAGCCGAGTATGTTTCCGCAGACTTTGATTTAATCGGTCATTCCAAAGGCGGCAATCTGGCGGTGTATGCTGCTATGCACGCATCTGATAAGGTGCAGCAGAGGATACGGCATATTTACAATTTGGATGGCCCGGGCTTCCGTACAGAGGTGTACAGCATGGGCTACTTTGAAAAGATTGCAGACCGCATTGTTAAAATTATACCGCGATCTTCTATTGTAGGCATGATTTTGGAAAATCATGGTGAATACAAGGTGGTGGATAGCAATAATATCGGTTTTTTGCAGCATGATCCCTTTTCCTGGCTCATTGACAGAATAGATTTTGTATATGTGGACCATATAGACAAGACTCATCGTGTGATGGACGAGAGTCTGAATGCATGGGTAATGAGTCTGTCTACCGAGGAGGTTTCCGGCTTTGTGAATACGTTGTATCAGATTGTGTCAGCCAGTGAGGCTACTGATTTGATCAGCTTCACCAGGAATTGGACCAAGAGTCTGGCGGGTATGGCAGGGGCTATCCAAAATCTGGATGAAGAGACCAAAAACAATATGTACAGCATTATGAAAAGACTTGCCAGTGTTTCCAGAGAACGCATCAGAGAGGAAGCAGGAAGCTTTTTTCAAAATAAAATAGAAGGATTGACCGGTCAGTTAATCGGAAAGGAAGGACCGAAGTAACAGGTTTCCGGGTAAGGAGGCCTTTTGGGTCTGAATAAAGGCCAATCGTTCGGGATGCCACTGTACACCAATAATAGGAAGGGTTTCGTGAACAAAGCCTTCTATAAGACCATCGTGAGCAGTCTGGACGGTCTTTAGTCCTTTGCCCGGTTTATCTACAGCCTGATGGTGACAGGAATTAATCATAAATTCATTGCCATACAGGTGGTTTAAGAGACAATCCTCTGTTACATAGGACATATGTAATAAATCACCTTCAGGGCTTTGGTGGTCGGCAGTGTTTGGAATATCCTGCGTAAGAGTACCTCCAAAATAAATATTTAGTAATTGCATGCCTTTACAGATGCCCAGAATCGGCTTGCCCGTACGAATAAATAGCTCCAATGCCTGAATCTGGAGTAAGTCCAGTTCTGTGTCGATGGAGCGGGAACCGTGATTTTCCTGTCCGTAAAAGCCCGGGGTAATATCACCGCCGCCCGGCAAAATCAGTGCGTCGCAGGTACTGAGGCTTCCCATAGATAGGCTTGTGCATGGGCAAAGACCCAGGTCGATACAGGCTTTTTCATAATTTGCAGTATTGCCTTTTTTACCGGCGATACCGATGGTGATACAGGTCTTGTTCATAGTAAGAGTTCTCCATGAAGTATCCTTCACAGACAGAATATGCTCTGTAAAACTTGTTTATTCTTTACAAAAAACAAAATCATATTTGGCTATAATAACAGTTGAAGATTGTGAAGGAAGAGGTTTCTATTGATATGTAGCCTAAATAAGAAAGGATTTAAAATTATGAAAATTGCATTAATTAACGAAAGCTCCCAGGCAGCAAAGAACGCGCTTATCTGCGACACCTTAAAGAAGGTTGTAGAGCCAATGGGTCATGAAGTTTATAACTATGGTATGTACGGTGCAGAGGATCCAAATGCCCTCACTTATGTACAGTGTGGTATTTTAGCAGCAGTATTAATTAACTCTGGTGCAGCTGATTTTGTTATCACAGGCTGCGGTACCGGTGAAGGTGCTATGCTTGCATGTAATTCTTTTCCGAAGGTACTTTGCGGATATGTTACTTCTCCATTAGACGCTTACCTGTTCAGTCAGGTAAACGATGGCAACTGTATATCTATGCCTTTCGCTCAGGGCTTTGGCTGGGGTGCAGAGCTGAATTTACAGTACACCTTTGAGAAGCTTTTCTGCGCACCGGGTGGCGGCGGCTATCCAAAGGAAAGAGTAGTGCCTGAACAGCGTAACAAAAAAATCCTTGACCAGGTAAAGGAAGTAACCCACACAGATATCGTTACTATTTTACAGAACTTGGATGCAGAGCTTGTTAAGGGTGCACTTTCCGGTGCTCAGTTTAAGGAATTGTTCTATGCAAACTGCAAGTGTGACAAAATTGCGGCAGCAGTAGAAGCAATTGTTGGTAAATAATTGACAAACATTTCAGATAATAGTAAAATGATATTAAGTATGCAGACTTGTAATGTGATCGCATATGACTTTTTTAAACTATAAACTATGAGAGGTTTAGAGAGATGAACGCAGTTTTAGAAAAACTTAACAAAATCGGTATCGTTCCGGTAGTTGTAATCAACAACGTAGAAGATGCTGCACCTTTGGCAAAGGCTCTTTGTGCAGGTGGTCTTCCATGTGCAGAGGTTACCTTCCGTACAGCAGCAGCTAAGGAAGCGATTAAGATTATGACAGAGACCTGCCCGGAGATGGTGGTAGGTGCCGGCACTGTTTTAAATGCAGAGCAGGTTGATGCAGCAGTAGAAGCTGGTGCAACCTTTATCGTAAGCCCTGGTTTAAATCCGAAGACAGTGAAGTACTGTATCGAAAAGGGAGTACCTATTACACCCGGTACCTCCAGCCCAAGTGACATTGAGCAGGCTATTGAATTAGGCTTAGACGTAGTAAAGTTCTTCCCGGCAGAGCAGTCCGGCGGCTTAGCAAAGATTAAGGCTATGGCAGCTCCGTATGTAAATATGAAGTTCATGCCTACAGGCGGTATCAATGCCAAGAACATTAACGATTATTTAGCATTCCCGAAGGTAATTGCCTGCGGTGGTTCCTGGATGGTTCCTGCGAAGTTAGTAGATGAGAAGAAATTCGACGAAATCGAAAAGCTTACCAGAGAAGCAGTTCAGACTATGCTTGGCTTTGAAATCAAGCACGTTGGTATTAACGCAGCTAACGAGACAGAAGCAAATGCAACAGCTACAGCTTTGGCAAATATGTTCAGCTTTGCAAAGAAGGATGGCAACAGCTCTATCTTTGTTGACACAGCCTTCGAAGTAATGAAGAGCCCATATTTAGGTGCAAACGGTCACATCGCTATCGGCACCAACTACATTCACAGAGCAATCGCCTACATGGAAATGTTAGGTGTTGAATTTGATGAAGAGACCGCAAAGAGAGATGCAAAGGGCAATTTAAAGGCTATCTACGTTAAGGGTGAAGTTGCAGGCTTTGCAATTCATTTAGTACAGAAATAATTATTTATTAAGAGAGGATTAATCCAATGGCAAAAGTAATCACAATGGGCGAAATTATGCTCAGACTTTCAACTCCAAACAATGAAAAGTTCATTCAGGCTGATGAATTTGATGTTTGCTACGGTGGTGGCGAAGCTAACGTTGCAGTTTCTTTAGCAAATTATGGACATGATGCTGAATTCGTTACAGCAGTTCCAAACAACGAAATCGGTGAATGTGCGCTTGCAGCTCTTAGAAAGTACAATGTAAGCGTTGCAAACGTTGCTAAATGTGGCGAGAGACTTGGTATCTACTTCTTAGAGAGCGGTTCTTCCATGAGACCATCCAAGGTTGTTTACGATAGAGCACATTCTTCTATCTCTACAGCAACAGCTGCTGATTTCGATTTTGATAAGATTTTCAAAGGTGCTGACTGGTTCCACTTTACAGGAATTACACCGGCTGTTTCTGACGCAGCTGCAGTATTAACAGAGGAAGCTTTAAAGGCTGCAAAGAAGCATGGTGTTAAAGTATCTGTTGACTTAAACTTCCGTAAGAAATTATGGTCTTCCGAAAAGGCACAGAAGGTTATGAAGAACCTGATGCAGTACGTTGACGTATGTATCGGTAACGAAGAAGATGCTGAATTAGTTCTGGGTTACAAGCCTGGCAAGACAGACGTAACAAGCGGTGACTTAGAGCTTGCAGGTTACAAGTCTATCTTTGAACAGATGGTAGCTGACTACAACTTTGAATACTGCGTATCTTCTTTACGTGTAAGCCGTTCTGCATCTGACAATGGTTGGTCCGCATGTATCTACTCCAGAGATACAAAGGAATTCTACCACTCCAAGGAATACAGCATCCACCCAATCGTTGACCGTGTTGGTGGTGGTGACTCCTTCGCAGGTGGTACCATCTGTGGTTTATTAGATGGCAAGAACTTCAAGGAAGCTCTTGAATTTGGTGTTGCTGCATCTGCATTAAAGCACACCATTCCTGGTGACTTCAACTTAGTATCCCGCAAGGAAGTTGAAACCTTAGCTGGTGGCGATGCTTCAGGTCGTGTACAGAGATAATTAAAAACATTTATAAACGTATCGTTTCGGCGGTTGTCCGGGTGGACAACCGCCTTTTTAAAGTGCTCGAATTTGAACACTTTAAGAGCAAATCATTACTTCTATTCCTGCATTCTTTCAACAAATTCTGCCAATGCCTTTAACTGTTCCGATGTCATTTTCAGGCTCATTTCAAAAAGCAATTTTAAGTCCGGATTTTCGGATATTTCTAGAGCAATTTTTATAGTTTCATCATTTAGAGTGTCAGGAATCTCTGGCGAGAGAGCATTCTGTTCCTCAATTAAATCCGATTTGTTTATATGAAAGTAATCTGCTAATAGCTGTACCTTACCCATGCGTGGCAAAGCAATTCCTTGACACCAGGTATTAAAAGTTTGCGGTGATATACCTATCGCATCTGCTACTTCTTTCTGAGTTTTATCGCTGGAAGAAAGAAACTTAAGTAAATTCTTTTGAAATATTTCTTTTTGTTTGTTATCAGACATTCTAGTTACCTCCGTGAACATATTGTACAATAAAATTTGATTTTATGCAATAATAAACAAAATTAAATTTGATTATTTGTGTTGACATCAAATTTAATTTGATTTATTTTAAAATAAAAACGAAGGAGAAAGAGGTAAACGGGGAAATGAAAAGGTCAGAATTTCAAATTACTCTGCATGCTGCCAGAATTAACGCAGGTTTATCACAAAAACAAGTCGCTAAGCACATGAATGTATCTAGACATATTGTGGTGGAGTGGGAGACAGGAAAAAGAGAGGTGGCGATTTCAGAGGCCAAAAGATTAAGTAAATATTATGGAATTTCACTGGATAATATATCATGGCCCTGTTCATCAAAGGAAATTTGATTTATGCATGGGAGGGGTATATATGACAACCAAAGACTATCTTAACCAAATAAACAGGCTCGACAAGTCCATTCAAAACAAAT
>JAZRRW010000005.1:0-4415 GCA_045651105.1 Lachnospiraceae bacterium | reverse complement strand
GGACACAGATCCGACTACTATCAAGGGTGTTTGGGGCTTAAATGCTACCGAAAGACCGGGTGCAGTTTATCTGGCAAGCGTTCTGGCTACTCATGCACAGAAGGGGTTGCCTGCATTTGGTATCTACGGACATGACGTAGTGGATGCAGATGATGCTTCTATCGGTGAAGATATTCAGGAGAAATTGTTAAGATTCGGACGTGCAGCAGTTGCAGCAGCTACCATGAGAGGTAAGTCTTACTTACAGATTGGTTCCATCTGTATGGGTATCGGTGGTTCCATCATCGACTCCGATTTCTTAGAATCTTATCTGGGACTTCGTGTAGAGTCTGTTGACGAGGTAGAAATCATTCGCCGTATGACAGAAGGAATTTATGATGAAGCAGAGTATCAGAAGGCTCTCGCATGGGCAAAGGAAAAATGTATTATCGGCTTCGATAAGAACCCTGAATTCGTAAAGAAGAGCGACGAAGTGAAGGAAGAGCAGTTCGAATTTGTTGTAAAGATGGCTGTTATCATCAAGGATTTGATGAACGGCAACAAGAACCTGCCGGAAGGCCGTGAAGAAGAAATGGTTGGTCA
The DNA here is from genome assembly GCA_045651105.1 of Lachnospiraceae bacterium. GTDB lineage: Bacteria > Bacillota > Clostridia > Lachnospirales > Lachnospiraceae > RGIG6307. The sequence continues at coordinate 3,833 of JAZRRW010000005.1, read as the reverse complement.
TAATGCCATTGCAGCAGGCTTCCAGGGACAGAGACAGTGGACAGACTTCTATCCTAACGGTGACTTTGCAGAAGCAATGTTAAATACATCCTTTGACTGGAATGGGGCAAGAGAGCCATACATCCTGGCAACCGAAAATGACGTACTGAATGGTATCAGTATGCTGTTTATGAAGCTTTTGACCAACAGAGCTCAGATGTTTGCAGATGTTCGTACATATTGGAGCGGTGATGCCATCAAGAGAGTAACCGGTTATGAAATCGAAGGTCATGCAAAGGATGCTGATGGTGTAATCCACCTGATTAACTCCGGCGCATGCTGTCTGGATGCCAACGGCGAGGCAAAGGATGCTGACGGTAATGCAGTGATGAAACCGTGGTATGAAGTGACCGAGGAAGATATGGATGCAATCATGGCAGCTACTACCTGGAACCCTGCAGATAACGGTTACTTCCGTGGTGGCGGATATTCTTCCAGATTTGAAACCAAGGCTACTATGCCTGCAACTATGATTCGTCTGAACCTTGTAAAGGGCTTAGGTCCTGTAATGCAGATTGCAGAGGGCTGGACAGTGGGACTTCCTGCAGAAGTTTCTGATACACTTTGGAAGAGAACTGACTATACATGGCCTTGTACATGGTTTGCACCAAGATGTGACGGCAAGGAAGGCTCTGCATTTAAGACTGCTTATGAAGTAATGAACAACTGGGGCGCTAACCACGGTGCAATCAGCTATGGACATATCGGTGCTGACCTGATTACCCTGTGTTCTATGCTTAGAATTCCTGTATGCATGCACAATGTTCCGGAAGAAAAGATCTTCAGACCTAAGGCTTGGGATGCGTTCGGAATGGACAAGGAATCAGCAGATTATCGTGCATGTGCAGCTTATGGTCCGTTTTACAAATAAGGAGGCCATATGCTAAAAGGAATACCGAAAATTTTATCACCGGAGCTTTTAAAGGTGCTTTGTGAAATGGGCCATAGTGACCGCCTTGTTATTGCAGACGGTAACTTCCCGGCAGAGTCTATGGGTAAGGACGCTATCGTCATCCGCATGGACGGTCATGGGGCCTGTGACGTTCTGGAAGCCATTTTAAAAGTATTTCCGCTGGACACCTATGTAGAAAAGCCGGTAAATCTTATGGAGGTCATGCCGGGGGATAACGTAGAAACCCCTATCTGGGACGAATATGCCAAAATCGTAGCAGATGCCGATGAACGTGGCGCTAATGCCATCGGTCATATCGAACGCTTTGCCTTTTATGAAGAGGCCAAGAAAGCTTATGCTATTATTGCTACCGGAGAAGGTGCACTGTATGCAAATGTAATGTTGCAGAAGGGTGTTGTGTAAGATAAATGTAATAAGTTGAAATTAAGGTCGGAAAGCGTAAGGTTTTCCGGCCTTATTTCTGTTGCAGGAAATAAAAAAATCTGCTATGCTACTAACATCAAGTGATTTTAGAAGAGGTTTTAAAATGAAGTATCAGGCAATTTTATTTGATTTGGACGGTACCTTGTTACCGATGGATTACGACGAATTTACAAAGGGATATTTTCGTTTGTTGGCTGGAATGGCAGCAGGCTATGGCTATCAGAAGGAAGCACTGGTTCCGGCTTTGTGGAAGGGGGTAGCCGCTATGGTTCAGAATGATGGCAGCTGTCTTAATTATCATGTGTTCTGGAAGGTTTTTTCTGAGATTCTGGGACCGGAAATTTGCGAGTATATTCCTGCATTTGATAAATTTTATGAAAACGAATTTAAAGAGGCAGTGGCATTCACAGGGCCAAATCCTTTAGCAAAGGAAGCGGTAGCCCTTGCCAAGGCAAAAGCGGTCTGTGTGGTACTGGCCACCAATCCGCTGTTTCCTCCGGCAGGTGTAAAAACCAGACTTGGCTGGGTTGGTTTAAGTCTGGAGGATTTTTCACATGTAACGCATTATGAAAATTCATGTTACTGCAAGCCAAACCCGGAGTATTACCGTGAAATATTGAAGAAATTAGGACGGGCTCCATCTGAGTGTCTGATGATTGGCAATGATGCACAAGAGGACGTGGAGGCTGCAAAGGCGGCAGGCCTGGATACCTTTTTAGTAACAGATTGTCTGATTAGCCGCGGAGAGATGCCTGATTGTCCACAGGGTAGCTTTGTGAAGTTAATAGAGTTTTTGAAGAGCTTGTAATAGCCAGATGATATACAGGAAACAAATGAAAAAAAGAAGTAAATATATAATTACATTGATATTGATTATAGTAAATGCGCTAATGCTTACCGCCTGCACATCCCAAACAACTCCCCCGGCAAGCACTGCAGTGGTTTTACAGCAACCGATACTTCGAACAGAGCAGATGGAGGCTTTGGATAAATGGTTTGCGGCAAATTGTAAGGACGAGAGTCCGGTAGTTGCCTTGCCGGATGAGCTTTTGGTGCAGTATGAGGTGTATGAGACCTTTGGGCAGAGCTTAGATGTGGATTTGTTTGCATCTGGGGGTGAGGCAGGAACAGATGCGACTCAGTTAGTATCCGGAGCGGCAGTAGGAACAGGTGCAGCCTTCCGGGCAGCAGAGGTGACTGCGGATGATTACGGATATATCATCAGAGATATTCTAAATTATAGGAGCATCGTAGATGTGCTTGAAGCTAAGCCGGCGTTTCTGATGCATGAGGTGGAGTACATAGTAATAAATCAGGAGTTTGATTTGGGTGGTTTTTTGGCAGAGCTGGACTTTGATTATGTGGATGTTGTAGATAATTATGCCATTTACCGGGCCAGGTATGCTTTCTTTGAAGAAGCAGGTAGTGATGCAGAGTTTGCGGCAGCGTTAGAAATCATTGATTTAAAGGATGATTACATAGAGATTGATTTGCCGGAGGCAAACGGAGAATACGAGCTTTTGTTTATCAGTGACATGCATATTCAGGCGCTGGATGACATGGTCAGCAAGGATAATGTGGCGACGATAAAGGACCGTTATTATAACTTATTTCATACGGAAAAGCAGCTGCATTCTGCGGACAATTGGATGATTTTGTCCTCTGTACTGGACTATTATGAAGCTGATGGTATTGTATTTGGCGGTGATATGATGGATTTTGTATCACAAACTAATATCGATTTGTTGAAAAAGGGCCTGTTCAAGCTGGAAACGCCTTACATGTATCTTAGGGCGGACCACGATTTGGGTACCTGGTATTCCGGATTTACCTTAGATGCGCAGGATGCGTATAATATGCACGCTCAGGTAAATGCTTATGAAGATGTGTATGTGATGGAATATGAGGACTTTTATGTACTGGGCTGGAATAACAGCACAGACCGAATGACTGAGGAAGGGCTTCAGATTGTGAAGGATATTTGGGATGATGGCAAGCCGATTATTCTGGCAACCCATGTGCCATTAAACTCTATTGTGGATAACAGCCTGTTTGAAGCCAGTGCCAGGGTGGACCCGGAGGGACGAAGTAAGCTTTGGGGGATGAATTGTCTGTATTATCCTGAGGGCAGTACAATGGAGTTTCTGAGCATGGTGTATGCGGAAGATAGTCCTGTGGCAGCAGTACTTAGTGGGCATTTGCATTTTAAACATACGGTGCAGTTGACGGAGGGTATTACAGAGTATGTATTTGCACCTGCCTTTGAAGGCAGGATTGCGAGGGTAAGGATTTATTAGATTGGAAATGAAAACCGGCAGGGAATATCAAGCCCTGCCGGTAAAATTATTCTTCTTTGGTGTTATTCCCCAGCGCTACCCCATTCACCTCTATATTACCGCCGACCTCAATGAGCAGGTACTTATGGCCGTCAATGACCTTGGTCTCCACCAAGTCGGAG
>JAZRRW010000004.1:0-5875 GCA_045651105.1 Lachnospiraceae bacterium | reverse complement strand
TGCTTCAATGGTGTAAGTAGCCTCTGCACCGGCAAATTTCTCCTTGTCAGTCTTGCGGCCCTTAACAACCGGAATAGCAAGTACCTGCTCACAGAAATCAGCATATACATTTAACATCTGCTGTGTTCTTGCCTCAGCATCTTCTGCTGTAGCATGTGCAGTATGACCCTCCTGCCATAAAAATTCACGGCTGCGAAGGAAAGGACGAGTCTCCTTTTCCCAACGAACTACGCTACACCACTGATTGTATACCTTCGGTAAATCCCTGTAGGACTGAATATCGTTTTTGTAAAAATCACAGAATAAAGTCTCTGAAGTAGGACGTACACACATTCTTTCCTGTAATGGCTGTAAACCACCATGTGTAACCCATGCTACCTCCGGCGCAAATCCTTCTACATGATCCTTTTCCACCTGTAACAGACTCTCCGGAATAAACATTGGTAAATAAACATTCTGAACACCTGTTGCTTTAAATCTGGCATCCAACTGAGACTGAATTAACTCCCATATTGCATAGCCTGCAGGCTTAAACACCATACAACCCTTTACAGATGTGTAATCGATAAGCTCGGCTTTCTTTACAACGTCTGTGTACCATTGTGCAAAATCTTCTTCCATTGCGGTAATTGCTTCTACCATTTTTTTCTCTGCCATAATTGCCTCCTCGAAATTATAAATAGTCCTTAAAATAGCGTTTCTCTTATGAAACATAACAAAAGGATGGACGCGACGCTCCAATCCTCAAGGGACCGGAATCCGGCGGTACCACCCTTATTAATGTCAAAACATTCACTCAAAATCTTTAACGCAGAAATACGCTGCATTTTCATGCAGAGCTCCCCGGTAGGTTCTGTAACATGCGGTAGGAATTCACACCTGCCATTCCCTCTCTGAAACCCATTATCACATAATAATCCGGTTCAATGCCATCTTTAAAACAAATCTTATGCTATTTTGAGCCAGATGTCAAGAGGTCTTATTATTTTATTCCTTTTTTTGAAGCCTCTGATATATCGTACAAATTAACAAATAGGCGATCGGCCCCTTAAAAATCCCACTAGCTCCAAACATCTGTATTCCCGCGTAAATAGAAATCCAGATACCTATGCTTGGCAGCTTAATGGCACTGCCAAGAAATTTGGGCTCTAAAACCTCACGAACCACCGCGCAAACCAGAAAAAGTACTGCACAAATAATTCCCGGGACATAATCCTTTTCCAAAAACTGCCACAGTGCAGTGGGCACTAAGACGATACCCGTTCCAAAAACAGGGAAAAAGTCCAGTATGCCCGCCAAAATCCCCAGAAGCCAGCCCCCTTGTATTCCACTAAAGGATAAAGTCGGAATGCACAGCAAGCATATGATAAGGAAGAGCTTGCCCTGAGTTTTCAAATAAGCCTTAATATAAGTAATAATGTCACCACTTATACCCAACAATAATCTGCCCTCTTTATTTTGCTCCATCTTAGTTTTCAACCTGGTAAACACTCCTGCCAGTAAGAAAACAGACAAACTGTATGCACCGATGTTAAAAAGAATTTTACTGCTGATCTGAATAGCCGTCCCTGACCATTCCGCTATAGGACCCATTCCATTTTCCTGCAAATAAGTTAGCGCTTTAACTACCCAAGGATGATCCAGTAATTCCTCACACCAGCTAAAGTCACAGCACTTTAAGTAAGGAATTAAACCATACCAAACGCACAGAGCAACACTTGCTATTAATAATACAAGAGAAAGATATGCCATGGGCTTACGACCAATGCCAAATCTGCCACTCCACTTGCTAAGCCCCGGTTCTACGGCTTCTAAAATAAGAAACGCTACGATTAGTGGTGCAAAATATCGCCATATTACAGCAAGAAAAAAATACACTATTGCCGAAATCAACAATAGTGTAAAATATGGTTTTTTGAGTTCTCTTTTGTTTTTCTCCTGCATACTCTTTTCCACCCTTACATCTTTGTTGGAAATAGTATCTGCCTTTGAAAAAAGAATATTTGTAAATAAAACAATTACAGAAATTTGGAAAAAGCATTATTTTCCGGTGTCACCTCAAACTCCATAAGCTTGCCCGTGACAGGATGTTTAAAAGCAATGCGATTGGCACAAAGAGCAGTTTGACGAATTCCAAGCTCTCTGCTTAACTCTACTGATACACTGCTGCCATACTTCACATCACCAAGCAGCGGCATACCATGATACGCCATCTGACAGCGAATTTGGTGAAAACGACCGGTTTCAATTTGAATGTCTACCAGTGCCAAATTTAAAGAATCTTGCTTGTGTAGAATCTCATATCGAAGAACTGCCTCTTTTGCGCTTTTATCATCTGCTGCTGAATATCTTTCAGAAATTACAGTCTCTCTCTTCCCCGTCTGACTATCTGAACCTATAATTCGGGCCATCTGACCATCTTTCACCATATAATCCTTAAATACAACTGTGTCGGGTACCTCTGTTGCCTCCAAATGCACAACAGCCAGATATTTTTTATTTAAAGAGCCTGCTGCCAGCTGCTTAGTTAACTTTGCCGCCACATCCTTTGTCCTGGCAACCACCAAAACACCCTCTACCGGCTGGTCCAGACGATGAATCAGGCCTATATACGGACTTTCACCTTTTCTTGCCAAATAATTTCTTAATTCACTTTCACAATCCATCTGCCCCACACGTGCAGACTGTACCGCAATACCTGCCGGTTTGTGAATGACAAAGATGGTTGAGTCTTCATGTAGTATTTTAGTTTTCATAATATTACCTGATATAATGCACCCTGTTTTCTTCATACTGGTCTCTGGCTTCCATCTCCATTGCAGGATGTCCTATATATATAATATTCAACGGTATCTGCTTTTCAGGTATTTGCAGTATTTTTCGCACTTTTTCCTCCCCACGTTTCTGAGGATAAATACCACACCATACAGCTCCCAGTCCCAAATCGGTGGCTCTTAGCAAAATATTCTCCGTTGCCGCACTACAGTCATGAATCCAATATTCAGAGAGTCCCAAAGGCAATGCCTTGGATAAATTTCCACAAACTATAATTGCAAGCTTTGCAGTAATTTTTGTAAATTTAGTTGCTGCCCTTAATTCCTCTAAAACCTGTTCCTTTGTTACCACATAAAACTCCCAAGGCCTTCTGTTGCACGCACTGGGACCACTCATAGCCGCATGCAGCAGCTCTTCTATCATTTCATCACAAACCGGTTCCTCTGTAAATTTTCTAATACTTCTTCTTTTTAATAAAACCTCTTTTAGTTCCATAAAAACCTCATACTATCACTACATTTTGCAAATCAGCTATCGCATCAACCATCACGGACCATAATAAAAAATAAGCGAACTTCCGTTCCTATCGACATCAAAGGTTTCCCCGGTATCTTCTATACGAAAGTCTGTTACATCCTCAAGCTTTTTCAGTTTTTTGAATTGATCGTTAATGACATATACATCTCCAAGATTATCCATAATCAAGGCATAGTCCAGATTATTGAAAGTAGACACCTTTTTATAGGAGCGGCTTACAATATTTCCCTCGGTATCTATATAAAAATATTTTTCTCCATCCTTTACTGCAAGATAAGGATAATCTTCAAAATAAATTTCATCATATTGAGCAATACAGCCTATTATTTCACCTTGATGGTTGCAATGCTTTAATACGTCAATTAAAGTATCTTCCGGTCTATTTAAGCATACAAGCGACCCATAATGATACATGGTGCCTTCGTTATCACTATAGCTCTTTAACGCACCACTTACCTGAAGCTCTGCATCCTTGGGAGACTGAAGCATGAGCGGATACATCTGTCCGGTTTCTATGTCTACCATAGCATACCCACTAGTGCGACCTTTCATTACATTGTCTGTCATAACCAGAAAATAACCTTCTGAAAGACCATCTAACACAAGGCTTGGTATATTCTGCAGCGTATATTCCTCATCCCCTGGTGATATCTCTGTACCATAACCACCAAATCGAGATCTAAAATTATAAGTATCTTCTGCCACCGGCCATTTGGCCAAATACTCCCACTCTCCATTTTTAGAGAGCCGCACAATACCTGTGCCATCATAACACAGTGCTGCTCCTTCCCGGAAAGGAGTACCACCTACCGTATTATTAAAAGCCAAATCCAACATTCCGGAAGTATATAGCTCTTTGCCGCGCAAATTATAATATGTATAATTATATTTATAATCTCTGTCATAATATTCTATGCACACAATATTATTATCCGACAGCCAACAATCAGATACCGCTGTTCCTTCCTTCTCTTCCCACTTATGTAGGATATTACCTTTAGAATCATACAAAGCCACTCCCCCGCCTGTTAAATAAAACAAAGAATATCCTGCACTATTGATTGCAATTCTGCCTATATTCGCATCGGCTCCTACCATTTTTTTCGAAAAATCAGCACTGTCCATTGCAATACGATTTCCTGTATAATCGTAGAGTCCACCACGCCTTTTAATCAGGCCTCCATTAGTTGTATAACCATTAAATACACCGATATTCCTTTTGGTATATAGCTCCTGCATAGTACCTTCTGACACTACTGCCTGTCCCATGGTAACTATGACTACCGTAGCAGCTACTGCATAACCCATCTTTCTTATAAGCTTCTTATAATCCCTCTTTTTGTTGAAAGCCTTTGTCGCTTTCTCAGTGCCCGGGTATTCTTCTGGTTCCTTACCAAATTCTCTTCCGAACGGCAGCTCTTCTGTACGAAATATTTGCTCTTTGGCAATATCAAACTCCTTGCCAAAATCAATATTCTCTTTAGGCATGCTATACTCGTCTATTTTATTAAAGTTGCTTTTCATGGCCTTTCCTTATTTTGTATGTATATCTATCTGAGGGAACGGAATTTCGATATTTTCTTTATCAAAATGTATCTTTAACTCTTTATTCAAAAGTCTCCTGCCGGAAAATATTTTGGCTTCTTCTACATCTGCAATAAACTTTAATACCACTCCGGAATCAGCCAACTGTTCCACGCCTACGCATTCCACTCTGTCAATAAAGATGTCTTCATGCTTCTTTTTGATGTCTGCCAGTATCCCTTCTAATTTTTTATCCAGCTCTTCTAAATTTGTAGCATATGAAACACCTACTTCAGTAACTGCCACAGACCTCTGGTTGGAACGGTTAATGACATTTTTCATGTCAGCATTATTAATAATCTTTACGTTGCCACCAGTATCTACAATACTGATGGTTCTAATACCGATTTCACGTACTGTACCTCTAAAGCCTTCTACTTCAATAATATCTCCAACATTATACTGGTTCTCAAACAAAATGAATACACCGGTCACCATATCAGCCACCAGACTCTCTGCTCCAAAACCGAGAATCAATGCTACAATTCCTACACTGGCAAAGATAGTACTTACATTTACACCAATAATGGACAGGCCCCAACAGAAGCCAATCAAAACAGACGCATACTTTACGAGACTGGCAGCTACCGTAGCCAGCGTACTGATTCTTCCGCTTCTATTTTGTAGTAACTTCAAAACTAATAACACAATCTTTGACAAACATACAACTAATACAATGGCCATTAACAGCTTAAAAATGGTGTCTTTTCCTATGGTAACCATGTCAAGCACGCCCTCGATGCCGTCAAATACACCAAATACACCTGACAGTAACCCAAGTACTATCAATACTACTACTGCAATTCCTAAACCTATAATCTGTTTTTTAAATCCTTTATCTTTCATATTTATATTCCGCCTTTCTGCGAAAGGCACCGATGGGGTCATGAAACACTTTAAGTTCTTTCGCTCTTTTAAATTTATTTTCCTTCTGATATTATCTTCTTAATAAGACTGACACACTACAGAACACGTGGAG
>JAZRRW010000003.1:0-38944 GCA_045651105.1 Lachnospiraceae bacterium | reverse complement strand
GCAACGGTACTAAGCTCGACTTCGGCACTTATGCCTCGTCTCGCTAAGGACCGGCGCCTTTCAATGCCCCATAAACGAGCGTGTGATACCTTCCTTTTCAGCAATACTACGATGGCCGCAGAACATACAAACCGTTCAAATATACAAAACTGGCTACACCAGTAAAAATATGGTACAAATACCAAAGAAGCTTGCTGTTTTGTAGTGTGGTGGAAAATTCCGTTTTGTCGTAGTACAGAATAATTGCTCCCTCTGGGGTTTATTATGTATATAAAAAGGATGTTACGCTGGTTACTTATAGAACCATTGAAAGGCACCGGTCCTTAGCGAAGCAAGGTGTTTGCACCGAAGCTGAGCTTAGTACCGTTGTAGCCTTTCGTTGAGCGGAAGTGTGTTCTAGAAGTAACCAGCGTAACATCCTTTATGAAAGCAGAGCATCCCCCAGAGGGAGCAATTATTCGTCAGTACGTCAAACCGGAATTTACAAAAGCTGCAGCAGTCGTATGTAGAATTCCACAGTTTTTAACAGTGTTGCAACGGGTATGCGTTCATTATTGCCGTGTATCATGGCGCGTTCTTCCTTAGACAGCTTCATAGCGGAGAATCGGTATACTCTATCGGTAATGCGGCAGTAGTGTCTGGAGTCACTGCAGGCAAGCATCAGGTATGGTGATACGATAGCCTCCGGCCATGTATTATGGATGGCTGCTTTAAGCTTGGACCATTCCTGGCAGGAGGTATCAGAGCTGATGGATGGATTATTGCCTTCCACAACTTCCACTTTAATCTTGTCATTGTTAATAACTTTTTCCAGGTAAGCCTTTGCAGACTCTACGGTGTCGTTACCTAAAAGGCGCATATTTGCACCGATACTTGCTTTAGGCGGCAGTACGTTATAGGCCTTACTGCCTTCCATGCAGGTCACTGCCACGGTGGTACGCATCAGAGCATTTAATTCACCGCCGGACATTTTACATATCATATCCAGTATCGGCTTGAAACACCATAAATTGGCAAAAATGATACGATACAGGAGACTGGAATGTCTGCCAAGGGTATCAAACATTTCTGCTACAGGTCTCGTCAGCTGGCTTTTAAAAGGATGGCGCTCTACCTCTACTACTGCCTTACTGAGTTGCCCTGCAATCGTATGCACCGGTGGTGTAGAAGCGTGTCCTCCCTGGGAATCCATGGTAAACTTTACATTCATAAAGCCCTTTTCGGCCACACCAACCACGGCACATTCCCTATCTACGCCCGGAAATACCTTTTCCACCACAGCACCGCCCTCATCCACAACGATTGCAGGCTTGATGCCCCTTTCCTCCAGATAAGACACGATGGCCGGACAGGAATCACCACTGGTTTCTTCGTCACCGGAAAAAGACAGATATAGGTCATTTTCCGGCACATAGCCCTGTGAAATCAGTTCTTCCAGAGCCTCCATAACACCACAAAGCGTACCCTTGGTATCCAATGTACCGCGTCCCCAAATATAACCATCTTCAACAATGCCCTCAAAGGCAGGTTTGTCCCATCCTGCTTCTTCTACCGGCACCACATCATAATGCGCCATCATGACGCTTGGCTTCTCGTCAGACTTTCCCGGAAAATGATACAATAAACCGGTCTTACCAACCTTCTCCAAGCTGCAGGCAGCCGTAATCTTTGGAAAACGCTCCCGTAATAAAGCTTCGAACTTAGCAAATTCTGTACGGTCTACCAATGCTTCCTCATGATAGGAAACTGTTTTGCAGCGAATCATGTCCACCATGTCCGCAACAATTTTTTCTTCCTTTAAGGTAATCCTCTCCGCCTTAACAGGAGCCTCCGGTTCCGGCTTAAACCGAAGCGTCCTATATAGAATTACTGCCAGAAATATCAGGATAACCATGCCTGATATACCTAAAATCATAACTCCCATTTTATATCCACTCCTACAAACTGAATAATGCCATTTTATTCCAATACAAGCTCTTTAAAAAACTCAGGTCTGTGGAAATCAGGCTTTTCCAGTGGTATCGGATTCCAGATACCATGATGCGGGAACTCCGTATTCGCTCCACACTTGTAGAAGTTGGACAGTACGGTCATGCCTTCGCTGTACTGATATTCCGGTATGTATTTCTGAATTAATGTAAATGGTACTGTATAGTCCACTTCCCAGTACTCGTCATAAATATGAGTCTGAATACCAAGAGAAGCAATATCCTCCAGGCTCAAAAGCTGCTTGTCATAGCGATCCTTGCGGAAGGCTACATTCATAATACCATTGGCATTTACTTCAAAATTAAAATATCTGTCACATTTCTCCGGCATGAAATTTACAAACCACTCTACGCAGCTGTCCTCATGCACAAAAGCCAAATGCTCTGTCTGCTCCCTTCTTGGATTGGACTCCTTAACATTAATGTGCATAGTAAAGCCCACTTCGTTCATGCCAAGCTCAAATACTACTTCCGGCTTATAGCCGTTCTTGTCCCATGTTTCGTCCCATGGATAGGTTAATGTAATTGTTTGTTTTTTCATAAGTTTTCTCTTTTCTTTAAAATAATTAAGCTACTTTACATGGTAGCAATAATGCATTGAAATTTTTACCCAATTAATACCTTTTTCCCTTCAAAGGCAAAACCATACTTGCGTATGCGTTCTGCTGCAATCCCCCTCGCAACCAACACAGCTTCGTATTGCTTTTCCTCTATTTGTGCCAGTGCTGCCGCCACGGTATCGTGCAAGGTGTCTTCATCATCCGGTTCATATACCTTAAACTCCAGAATATACGCTAAATCGCCTTCTTTTAACGGTTTCAGTATCACGTCATACCTACCAAAACCGCTTTCCCGATTGGAACTGACCGCATATCTGCCTTTCAAATCCACCAGAAGCCCCAACACAAATCCAAGGTAGAAACGTTCCGGTTCTGTATACTCGGATGCATGCTTCCCGGTATCAAAGAAGCTGAAGGTCTCCAGTGCTACCCTGTTCATATACCGGTTCATTGCCTTGACATCACAAAGAAGCAATGCCTTATTGGTCAGTGCCAGTTCATACTCCGGCCAGCCTATTTCCGGATCCAGCGAATACCTGACTACCTTCAAATAACCACATGCCAGCAAAAGACTCCATAAGGGTTTTTATCTCCGGCTCGCCCTCACGAATCAACTTGCCCACCAGGCTGTTGGAGCTGGTGTTCGCCCAGTATGTTTTTACATTTCCCGTATCAAGAAAATTCAAAATAGACCATGGATTATAAATATCCTTCTTATCTCCAAAAATAAACCCGTTATACCAGCACTTAACCAATGCTTTGTCGGTATAGCCGAATTCATCCATAGCCGCAAATACTTCTTCCTCAGTAAATCCAAAGCAGTCTGCATACTCGTTACATGTAGTGGTAACAACCTTCAGATGATTTAAATCCGAGAAGATAGACTCCTTGCGGACTCTGGTAATTCCGGTCATAATGGCACGTCCCAACCAAGGATTGGTCTTAAAGGTGGCATTAAAAAGGCTTCTGGTAAAAACCACCACTTCCTCCCAATAGCCATCCACGTATGCTCCTGCATAGGTGTATCGTATTCATCCAGCAAAATGATAACCTTTTTTCCGTAATATTGATACAATAAACCTGCAAGCTTATGCAAAGAAAACGTAGCATCAACCTCCGGCATATCTGCAGTAATACTCGAAAAATATTTTTTATCGATATCCGACAACAAATCACTCTCTAATAAAAATCGATTTTTATTATATAATTCCGTAATTAATTGACATATACGTTTCTTCGTCCCTTCGTAGGTCTTTTCTTTGACATTGGCAAAGGAAAGACTGATGACCGGATAGGTTCCCTGAATCTCACGATACCCTTCCTCGTTCCAGATGGACAGCCCCTCAAACAAATCCCCTCTGTCTGCATAGTCTACAGAGAAAAACTGCTCCACCATGCTCATAGTCAGCGTCTTGCCAAAACGGCGCGGACGCGTAATCAAGTTCACCGAATCACCACTATCCCACCACTCCTTGATAAAACGTGTCTTATCTACGTAAAAATAATATTCTCTATTATCTAGTTAAAATTTTGTATACCGATTGCTACCGTTCTTCCCATCAGAACACCTCCCAAAAAATCTGTTACACTAAGTCTATCCTTAGTATAACGGATTTTTCTAAAAAGTACAACAAGAAGATAATGCGGTAATATATCGTCTTTCTCTTTATTTCTTCAAAATTATTTCTCCAAAATAATCCGGCTGATGATAGTCCGGCTTTCCCAACGGCATAGGATTCCAAATACCATGATGTTTAAATTCTGTTCTGGCAGAGCACCAGTATAAGCAACAAGTATGATTGGCGGTTCTGTGGACAAATCCGCGGAAACTCAAGCACGAAATTTTTCTTGCATATTGCAATCTTCTGTGATATACTGAAAAAAAATTAAAGGGAGTTGTTTTCTATGGCATCAAAAAATAGCTGGCAAACATCTGTTTCGATATTCGCGGGCGACTTCTGCCGCGAGCGTATGCACGAACTTAATGAAAGCGGCATTCACCATATTGAATTTACAGGTTTGAATTATAGCGTATTTGAAGATTTCCTTAAAAATGCACAGGAAATTTTCAACACCGCCAAAGAAGAGGGCGTGACTATCCGCTCAATACATCTTCCGTTTTCACCCTTTTCTGAAATCGACCCTGCAAGCCCCGACAGTGCAGTACGCGACCGTTTTATAGAAGTCCAACGCCCGATTATAGAGGCAGCCGCAAAATGCGGCATTGAAATTGCTGTTATTCACCCAAGCGGCGAACCCTACCCCGAAGACAAGCGCGGTGAACATATAGCGTGGGCAATTGATTCGCTCAAAAAACTTCAAAAAATCATTGCCGATAACGGTATGAAACTGGCAATCGAAAACCTGCCACGCACCTGTCTTGGCAGGAACTGTGCGGATATGAAGATATTTCTTGATGCCATACCCGATGCGTATGCCTGTTTTGACTCCAATCACTCACTTAAAGACTCAAACATCGACCTTATAAAGACAATGGGCAACAGCATAATCGCAACCCACATTTCGGATTACGATTTTATCGACGAACGACACCTTTTCCCCGGAGAGGGCAAAAACGGTTGGCAAGACATTATCGCCGCCCTTGAAGAGGTTGGATACAAAGGTACTTGGAATTATGAAATAAAGGATTCCAACACCTTTGCTGCAAGTGTTTATAAGGATAATCATAATAAACTATTAAAAGGCGAAATAAAATAAATTATAAGTTAAATTATTGCAAAAAAGATTGACTTCACACCCAAAATGTGATAATGCAATTTTTGCAGTAATTTTGCAGGTGTAGTTCAATGGTAGAATTCCAGCCTTCCAAGCTAGTTACGTGAGTTCGATTCCCATCATCTGCTCCTTAAAAAAGCATCGACTTTGTCGCAATGTCGTCTTTATGAGTCCCGGGCTATTGTTTTCCTTTCCGGCAAAAAAATAAGCACCGGAATTTTTACTGATATGCTCCTGCCTGCTTGACAGGGTTCATATCACCTCCGATGCCTGAAATGTACACTATTCTCTTTCCCAATATGTCCGGTTAGCTGTAAGCCTTCTAATCACAAAAGCCGGCAGTTTCTGATAATGCTTTCCCAGAAAATAGCCTATATATTTGGCACCGCTTTGCAGCACCAGATGTGGGATTTCCAGTGGCTTTCCTATGTCTATAAAATATTTGCAGGCACTTTTTACCATGCGTTTACCTTCGGATTCCGATGAGATACCACCAAAAACCTCCGGATGGTCTGCCTGAGAAACCCCAAGGTCAAAATTCCTGCAAAGCTGCTGCATAAATCCGTACTCATGAGAATGCAGTACCTTTGCCTCTGCGGCGTAATATATGGAATAACCTGACTGCAGTGCCTTATGTGCATAAATCATGTCTTCGTTAAATATGGTATGTCTGATAAATCCACCCAAAGCCAGATAGGTGTCCCGCTTATACGCAGCACAGACGTCCGAGCAGAAAAAGGCTTTGATACCCATGGTTTCTATGTCGGCCTGTGTCTTACACCTTGACTCTGCCGGATAGTTAAAGCTGCGGCTAAACTGCTCAAGAGGTCCTGCATCCGTCTTTGGCAGCTGTCTGGCATAGCTTACCACCACTTTGTCCTTCTCCAAAGGAGCTATCAGTGCTTCCAGCAAATGTACATCTGCGGGCATGGCATCCTGGGTCATGCACACGCATACATCTGCCTGAGAATACTGCATGCCTTTATGTCTGGTGCCTCCATGGTCAAATTCCTTCTGCGACACGTGATGTATTTCCAGCTGGTGATATTGTCCAAGCTGGGGATATTCAAACATCAGGCGTTCGAAATACAACTCCTCTGTATTCATAATAATAATTTTATGAATTTCTACGGTTTGCTCTAAGAGCAAATGAATTAATTCTATAAATTCCTTTCCCGGCTTATAGGTAGGAATCAATATATCAACGGTCATTCTATTCTCCTTAACAGACGCAAATCGAGCAGGTCTCCCCACTCGATTGCAGCTTATTAACGTCTAATATATGGATCTGTATTGGTATGAATCGTCTTGCTGATATCCTTTACGGTATCGGAAACCTGATATGCTTCATCTTCAAAAAATCTCTTGTGGAAGTCTGCTACTGCTGCTTCTAAATCCGTACAAATAACGCTGTCACCAATACCGCCAATGGTAGCACCTGCGCGATATTCAGAACTCGGGAATCCACCTTCATCCACCAGTGTATAGGAGGTCAAATCACTCAAAAGAGACAAAATCTCCTGTAAATCGATGGAAGTATATACATTGCCAAATACATTATTGGCCATCTTAGTCAAGCTTGCCACATCCATGCTTTTGGCTCTTTCCAGCATACCGGATAAAACCTCTCTCTGACGCTCGGTACGCTTGAAATCATCACCTGCAGTCTGACGAATACGGCAATATGCGGTAGCCTGAAGACCATCAAGCAACTGATAGCCGGTATTCTTCACAGGGTTGTAGGAGATTTTTAAATTTTCCGAAATACTAATCTGGTAATTGTTGATGTGCTTTAATTCCTCAGAATCCACATCAATATAAACACCGCCCACTGCATTTACGGCATCCATAACACCCTTGAAACCAACAGCTACAAAGTCGGTGATATTCAAGTCAAAGTTCATATTTAACATATTCAGTGCCTGCTTTGGACCGCCCTTTGCGTATGCTGCATTACATTTGTTATAGGTATCGTTACCGAGATTCAGGTATGTATCACGGTAAACGCTCATCAAACGTACTTCTTTGGTCTCATTATTTACAGAAGCAATCATAATAGTATCGCTTCGGGTACTCTTGGTCAGTTCTCCAACGGTAGAGTCCAAACCAAACAGTGCAATGGTACGATATTTTTCTAAATTCTCATTCTCCTCCACACCTTCATTCAAGGTAATTTCTTCCTCCGGTATTTCTACCTTCTGAATACCTTGCTCTTCGTCCGTGGCTCTGGTAACAAACCAAAGTACACCTAACATCAGTGCAAGTACCAAAACCTCTACAACTAAAATGACAATATTGCGTGTTTTCTTTGCTTTTTTTCTCTGAGCTGTGCTTCTTTGTCTACTATTGTTCGTGGTAGCCATTCCTTTCTCCTTCAATGCCTGTATTCGCTTAATAAGCGTTCTTATTGATAAAACCTTTGATAAAGGTCAGCATAATAATCTTGAAATCCAGACTCAAGGTCCAGTTTTCAATGTAATAAATGTCACAATCGATGCGTTTACGAATGGAAGTGTCTCCGCGATAACCATTGACCTGTGCCCATCCGGTCATACCCGGTCGCACCTGGTGCTTAATCATATATCGAGGAATTTCTTCTTTAAACTTTTCAACAAACTGCGGTCTTTCCGGTCTCGGACCAATAAGACTCATGTCCCCCTTTAAAATATTAAACAGCTGCGGCAGCTCGTCCAGAGTGGTTTTTCTCATAAACTTGCCAATGCCGGTGACACGGGGGTCATCCTTTACGGTCCAGCCCTTTTTCTCATCCGCCTCCGTCTGCAAACGCATAGAGCGGAATTTATACATATAAAACGGTCTGTTATGCAAACCGATTCTTTCCTGCTTAAATAAAATCGGCCCTTCAGAAGTCATCTTAATCAGCACTGCACATATCAGCATAACCGGCGAAAATACGATACATGCTGCTATGCCCCCAATTAAATCCATAGAGCGCTTTAAAAACTTGTTCCAGCCGCTGGTAAGAGGTACGTTTCTGATGTTTATAACCGGCAGACCATCCAAATCCTCTGTATAAGGCTTGGTAGGAATAACTGCATTATAATCCGGTATAAACTTGGTGTGTACACCACTCTTCTCACAAAAAGATACAATTTCCTCTAATCTGTCATAGTCGTTCAGGGATAAGGTAATGGCGATTTCATCCAGATTATTCTCCGGAAGCAGCCTGTACAGCTCGTCCACCTCACCGATAACCCGGGTATCCTTGAAGACAACCTCCTGCCCCACATGATCATCCAGAATTCCCATAATGTGATAGCCCCATGCAGGATTTTGAGTAATGCGCTCAATATACTGCTCAGCAGCTCTGGAATAACCAACCAAAAGCACATGCTTCAGGTTATAGCCCTTCTTGCGAAAATGCTTCAGCAAATCTCTTAAAATAACACGATATGCACTGGCCAGCAAAATATTAATCACATAAAAAATGGCAATCATGCTTCGGGAGTAGTCTTCCTGATGCAGAATATACAAAGCAGCCAGATATCCGAATACACCTACCGTATTGGCCTTCACCACGGTAAAAATCTCTATCTTGGTACGGGTGGTACGCTTTGGAGTATAAAGATGAAATGCAGAATAAAGGGATAAATATCCCGGCACCAGTAAGAAAAGGGCTGCAAAATAGTCCTCCCTGGGCAATACACCACCGGTAACCTTGCCAAACTCAAACCTTACGATCCATGCCAACACATACGCAATGACAATTACCAGAGCGTCCATCATCAAATGAACTTTATTTAAAAGCTTTTGATTATCCTTAATCATACATCCAAATTTTCCTTCGTTTAATGCTCAATCCTGAACATATTTCTCCATAAAAGTAACTGTATCTGACAATAAGCCTTGAAATGCTTTCTGTTAAGATGCATCTTTTTACTACGATTCCCCGGTTCCTTACACTGTAAATGACCTTCGTACAGACCTTTTAAATACACCCTGCCAAGCCCCTTTCCGGCGAAAAATACCGCCTTTACCATTCGGCCCGCAAATAATAACGGAGCATTTAACCACCACTGCACAGAAGGCATATTTTTCCATGCAAGGTATACGCTGTTACGGCTGGCTAAGGATACCTTAAAGGCATTATGTCTGGAGCCGCTAAAGCCGCTGCCCACATGAAGCACCTTTGCCTGAGGCACATAAATATTGCGATAACCGTGAATACGCGCTCTGTAGCCTACATCAATATCTTCTAAATATGCGAAAAAGCTCTCATCAAAGAGACCGATTTCATCAAATACAGACCTTCTGTAAATGCTGGCGCCACCACAGGCTGCAAAGACTTCCATCATAGTCTGATATTGCTGCACCGGCTTACCCTTTCCTCTGGCAAAGGCCCAGCCCAAAGCACAATATTCATCTCCTGCATCATCTATGAATTCCGGGGCATGCATCTGAAGCATACAGGCACTGCCTGCAAAAACATGTTCATCCTGCTCCATGGCTGCCACCAGACTGTCCACAAAACCCGGAAGCACCTTTGTATCGTTGTTAAGCAAAATCACATACTTGGTGCGGCTGTGCTGAATACCCGCGTTTACTGCCCCTGCAAAGCCTGTATTACTTGGTAATAATATAGCATCTATCTCTTTATATTTGTCGTACTGTTCAGGATTTTGGGACCCAAGCTCCGTTAAAAAGCCCACGGACTCGTCTGTGGAACCATTATCCACCACCAGTACATGCACCCGTTCATTCAGCTGCGGCATCAATGCCTCCAGACAATCTCTTAAAAAGGCATATCCATTATAATTTGGTATAATAATCGTAACCATTCCTGCTACTCCATTTCAGGATTGTACAAAATAATCATGGCACGCTCATGTACATATTCTGCCCACGCCATACACAATCTATCCTTCGTCTCAGCAGACATTTTCTGCAATTCTTCCATGCCTTGCATACCTTGCATTTTTAAAAATTCTGAAAATAAATCTTGTCTGAAAAGGGCGTTGTCAAAATCTGCTGCATAACACTGCTGCCATACACTGGCTCTGTGCAGGTGTCCGCCGCTGAAGCCCTTTAAAAGGCCGCCATAAAGTAAATGCCCTGCTGCATCCCTGGCTCCTCCCACAATCCGTCCGGACCTATAAACCGGACCTGCCACCATGGCTACCTCCGGTCTGTCTCTGAAAATATCAGTAAATACAACCTGATAAAAGCCCAAATGCTTGCTATGGCTTACGATAGCCGCTATACCACGTTCACGTAAATCCTCTTCTACTGCCCGCTTGCCAGCCTCATAAGCATATAATTTACTCTGCGGATTTACTGCCGTGGAATCTATATGGCATCGCCAATGATATAATACTTTAGAAATGTTAAGAACTTGTGAACCACTGTTAGTATTTTCAGAATATTCTGCAATTTTTCTTGCAGCGCGTAAAAAGATATCAAGATCCTGCGCTCCGTCAAATTCCGGTCGGAAACCCAATTCCTTCATAAGTCCTGCTTCTAAGACTGTGAAATGACAAATGTAATTATTGGACCACAAATAGTCCTGATCAAAGGCCGGTTTATGGTTTACATCATAAAAATGCTCCATTTCGCCATCGCCCTTGTCTTCGTCGGAGTATATCATTTTTGCAGGTTTTCCTGCATTCAAGTCCGTTTCTACCTGACCTGTATTACCGCCTGTCTGCTTTTCACTCTGCTTTATGGCCTCATGCACACAAAACAGCGCGTCAAGCGTCAGCACATCATCATGGTCCAACAGACCGATATACTGCCCTTTTGCCTGCTCCAATATAACATTGGTATTGGCGGAAATACCCTTATTTTCTGCAATTTTTATATATTTGACACGACTATCATTTATTTCTTCTACTACAGACAGAAGCCTGGCATCGGGGCTGGCATCTCCCAAAAGAAGCTCCCAGTGAGGATAACTCTGATTAAGCACAGACTGTATCATTTCCCGGAAATACTTCTCCGGAGTCTTATATACAGGCACCAAAATACTGAACAAAAGCTCACAGCCTTTGCTCAGTTCTTTTTGTTTGTTTAATTCTTCTTTTGAAGGGACAATGTACTGATAGTTGTCGTTCTCGCTCTTTTCAAGACGCTCCATGGCTGCCAGTACTGCCGCCTTCAAACCATTTTTCTTTAGATAGTAGTAAGTTTTTTTCCAGTTAGAAGGGGTTAATAATTTTTCAATCATACCAATGCTTTTACAGCCTCTGTCAGTGCCTCTACCTGCGCAGCCGCATCCTCCAAGGAGCTGCCCTTTACACCCATGTAAAACTTAATCTTTGGCTCTGTACCGGATGGACGTGCACAGCACCAGCAGTCATTTGGCAATTCAAAATAAAGTACGTTGGAGGTTGGAAGTCCTGTTTCAGACTCTGCGCCAGTCTCCATATTCAGCACCTTGCCTGTCTTGTAATCACGGAAAGCCAGTACCTTCCAGTCACCAAATGCCTTTGGAGGCTCATTACGCAGCTTGTCCATAATGGCTGCAATCTGCTTGCTTCCGTCAATACCCTTCAAGGTAATAGTGTATTGTGTTTCCTTGAAATATCCGTATTTTTCATACATTTCCAGCATCATATCCCAGAGAGAAATGCCCTGTGTCTTGCACCATGCAGCCACTTCACACAGACACATAACCGCTACAATGGCATCCTTGTCTCTTGCATGGGTTCCTGCCAGGCAGCCATAAGACTCCTCTAAGCCAAATACGTAATTATTGGAGCCGGACTGCTCAAAGAATTTAATTTGCTCACCAATATACTTAAAGCCTGTTAATACCTCGATAAAATCAACGCCGTAAACCTGTGCAATGACCTTAGCCATATTGGTAGTAACAATAGTTGATACCAGTGCCGGCTTCTCAGGCATGGTGCCTGTAGCAGTTCTTTCTCGTAAAATATATTCACAAATCAACATACCGGACATATTACCTGTAAATGGAATATAAGCACCGGTCTTGATATCCTTGGCGTAAATACCCAGTCTATCTGCATCCGGATCCGTAGCAAGCACCACATCCGCGTCTACTTCTTCAGCCAGCTTTAAAGCCAGTGTAAAGGCCTTCGGATCCTCCGGATTTGGATATTCCAGAGTGGTAAAGTTCGGGTCAGGCATCTGCTGCTCTTTCACCACATAAACCTGTGTGAAGCCCAGCTCTTTCAGGACACGACAAACCGGTACATTACCGGTACCATTAAACGGAGAATAGACAATCTTTAAATCCTTACAGGCTGCCGGAATGACCTCCGGATGAATAATCTGCTTTTTTAGTTCTGCCATGTAAGCCGTATCCATTTCCTCGCCAATTATCTGGTATAAGCCTGCTGCAACAGCAGCCTCCTTGTCCATGGTCTTTACCGTATAATAATCGGTAATGGCATTTACCTCTGCAATAATTTCCTTGTCCTTTGGTGCAGTAATCTGGGCACCATCCTCCCAATAAACCTTGTAGCCATTGTACTCAGGCGGATTGTGGGATGCAGTAATCACCACACCGGAAATACAGTTCAGGGTACGAAGTGCAAAGGATAATTCCGGTGTGGGTCTCAGGCTGTCAAATATGTAAGCCTTAATACCATTGGCAGCCATGCAAAGTGCCGTTTCCTCAGCAAATTCCGGAGAAAACCGTCTGGAATCATATGCAATAGCAATGCCTCTATCTGCACCACCCTGCTTTAAAATATAGTTAGCCAGGCCCTGAGAAGCCTTTCTCACGGTGTAAATATTCATGCGGTTGGTACCCGCACCAATCACGCCTCGCAGACCTCCTGTACCAAACTCTAAATCTCTGTAAAAACGATCCTCGATTTCTGTAGTATTACCCTTTAAGGCCAATAGCTCCTCTTGGGTAGCCTTATCAAAATATGAATCTGTGGTCCAAAAATTGTATTGTTCCATGTAGTTCATGTGTTGTAATTCCTCCAAGTTGTTATATTCACCCCTGCACCTTCAGTGAAAAATCACTGCGGTCCAGACTGAAATTCGGATTATAATAAGGGTCCCCTACCTCCAGAACCTCTTTCCATTTGGTTCTAAACTTCTCAGACTCCCTGTTGTAACGCTCTGCCTTTTCTCCTTGGTCATCCAGTCCTCTGGAAATAGACTCATAATGGAAACACTCCGCAAAAGGCGTAAAAACGTTTAGTAAGCCCCTCTCACGCAGCTTCAGACAAAAGTCCACATCATTTAAGGAAATGGCAAAGCCTTCATCCAGACCTCCCACCTCTTCAAACAGGCGCTTCTTTACCATAAGGCAGGCTCCTGTTACTGCGCTGACATTCTGGGTATAGCAAAGTCTGCCCATATAGCCCAGATTAGCCTTTGGCTGCTTATAATGGCTGTGACCTGCGGTACGATGGGCTCCAAGAGCCAGTACCACACCGGCATGCTGTATAGTCTTGTCCGGATAGTACAGCTTGGCACCTACTGCCCCCACATCCTCACGCTGAGCATACATCAAAAGCTCCTCCAGCCAATTTACGGTAATGACCTCTGTATCATTATTTAAAAGCAAAATATATTCACCCGTTGCAAAACTTACACCAAAATTATTGACTGCAGAATAGTTAAAGGAGCCCTTCGTCTCGTAAACTACCACGCGGATTTTACCATCTGCACTGGCAAAGCCGCCGTGCGTATTGCCTGCCTTCACGTCCTGACCGGTCAGCTCTTTATAATACGCCCGGATACTATCCTCTGTACTGCCATTCTCCACCACAATAATCTCCCAATTATCATAAGTAGACTTCTCATAAATAGAGCTGATACAGCGCCTTAAATCCTCTGCATGGTCTTTGTTGGCAATAACAATAGAAATCTTTGGACTGCCCTTAATCTCGTAACGGATTTTGAAAATGGTCTCAAAGGCCCTGGTAGAGGTAATTTTAAAATTCTCATAGCCATGGCTGCGCAAATGATCTGCCACTGCTCCACGGGCTGCATCGATTGCATAGGTCTTGGCTCCGATATTGCTTGCCACACTGGCCGGATGACATCTCCAATAATACATCAGTCTTGGAATGTGTACTACCTTTTTTGCCCTATCTGTAAGCCGCAAAATCATATCATGGTCCTGACTGCCGTCAAACTTGGAACGAAACAGCTCCGTTCCCTCCAAAAGCGTGCGCTTAAACACGCTAAAATGACAAATATAATTGTTGGCACGTAAATTGTCTGGTGCATAGTCCGGCTTAAAATGCATAGTCAGCATATGGTCAATATTGCCGCTTTTAAAAGTCGTCTCATCACAGTACAGGTAATCTGCCCCCTGCTCGTTAATAGCCTTTACATATTCATACAATACGCTTGGGTGCAAAATATCATCATGGTCAAACAGGCCGACATACTCACCGGTGGCCAACTTCAGGCACTGGTTGGTATTGCCGGAAATTCCCTCATTACGCTCCAGACGACGATATACAATACGCGCTCTGTCACCCTCTGCTGCTATATATGCCCCACAAACCTGCTCCACATAGGCATGCTCTTTATCAGAACCATCTGCAAGACAAAGCTGCCAGTTTTCATAGGTCTGATACAATACAGATTCTATCATTTCCCTCAACATGGTCTCATCCGTATTATATAAAGGCACCAGAATACTAATCTGTGGCATGTACGCAAACCGTGTCTCACGCTCCTTACGAGCCTCTTCCTCACTCGGAAAGCTGGCCGTGCCAAATTGCTTCATAGCTTCCTTCTCACGCTTTTTGTAATCCAGCTTGGCTAAAAAGCCACGGACACCGCCACAGTTGCGCACTCTGTCTACCTGACGGATAGCCGCATGCATTACATTTCTGGCCGGCTTGGATGCCTTCCAAAGAGGATTGTTTTTGATACGGTCAATCTTAAACTGCAAATCACTATTGGCATCCTCTAAGGCTGCTACACGCTCCGCAAGGGCAGCGTTTTTCTGATGTTCTTTTTCATATGCTTCTTTGTAATTGATTTCCATAGGTTTCTCCCACAATCCTAGTATCTTATATATAGTATACGACATTTTGTTATGGTCTTGTTACCATTTTAACCATTCAGACAAGCTCATCATGCCTTACCAGACCGGCTATGACTGAACCGTAAAATATACATTTGAGCCTTGTCTTAGTCTTAAGCTGGAAGTCCTGTCCTTTGCATACAGCTCCACCCGGTAACGACCTCCTTTAAGCTTCTGTACCGGAAGCTTTACATGAAATCCCGCCAGGCCTACATGAATCTGGTCTGGCATATTACGCTTCAGGTCATTCCTGCATACACGCTCCAAAGGAATACCATATACCTTCTGCTCTCCTCGTAGCACAAGGGTATACGCAAAATTACTATTGTCACTGCCTGCCACAAAACCATAGCCTGCAACATGAATATACTCCGGCTCTTCCTGATACAGCTGCTCCACCGATAACTTCAGACAAGGGTTTAATTTTTCATGGTCCGGCTTCTGTGAAAAAACTGCCCGTTCTTTCTGCCTCTCTGTTTCCAGGATGTTCTCTGCCACCTGTAGCTTTGGTCTGCCATCTTCATACGCAGGTCGTATGGCCGTATCCAAATAAGTATGACAAAGACCGTAGCCTGTGGCAATATGGTATGGATAAAAGGCATCAAAAGACACCTGCTTCGGATGCAATTCATAGAGTTTGCCACGCTCTCGGAGCAATCGGCTACGCTTCTCCTCGGTATTGTCCTGGCCACGGCTGATAGACTCATGATGCAGTAGAAAACTGTCACAGCATACTACATTATAATATCCCTCTTCCATGGCATGAAAGCAAAGCTCCACATCATTAAATGCAATCGGAAGCTCTAAACACATGCCTCCCAACGCTTCATACAACGCCTTGCGCATCATAAGACAGGCACCGGTCACTGCGCAGACATTGTGCACACCACGATTACGCTTGTCATAATATACTTCTTTATCCGAAGCAAATTGCAGCTTGTGCACCGGTCCCATAGGCAGATTCACAATACCGGCGTGCTGAATACGCTCCCCGTCAGGATATAAAAGCTTCATACCCACAGCACCTGTAAAAGGCTTCACAGCCTGGGAAAGCATCCGGGTAAGCCAGCCGGCCTCCACTGCCTCTATATCATCATTTAAAAACAACACATAGGCCCCGGCAGCATTTGCTGCACCCAAGTTGCACATCTTTGAAAAATGAAATTCCATAGGTTCGTACAGATACTGACAGGTCATGCGTCCACCGGTGCCCTCTGTAGTAAATTTGCACATAGCCTCTACCCGCACCCTGTTTTCCTTGCAGGAACCGTTATCTACTATAATTATCTCTAACGGAATGTCCCCAGTCGTGTTCTCAATAGACTGCAGACATTTCTGCAAAATATCCGGATGGTCCTTGGATGGAATGACAATGGAAATCCCCTGATGAATGGCTCCTCTTAACTGTTCACCATTCACTGTCTCAAAGTTGCCCCTGCCCGGCCTCTTTTCTAACTTAACGAAACCGGGAATGTCACCTTCTAAGAGGCTTCGGACATGTAAGACAGTCGCCTGCTGACTGATGCTGCTTTCATAAGTGCCCTTTGTGAATGTCGCCGAAGTGTCCACCGGCACCTGCCGCTGACCGCCACGCTCTTTCACCGCAAGCTCCATGACGCGCTTTAACCCTGCACGCCTGCTGGTTTTATCCCAGTCAATCTGTTCATATAAATCCTTACGAATATAAACAGCTCTCCCCAGATAGTCCTCATAGTCCCATCTGTTGGGGCTAAAGTCAGGCAAAAAGACAGGCTCCTGCTCTTTCCCAGACACAGGCTCCTGCCCCATATAATCTCCATACAGCACTGCCGCACGGACAAAGTCCTCCTGCATAGCGAAGGCAGGCTGTGCCTCCCTCCACTGCGCAAAAGAAAGGTGCTGTTTCAAAAGCTCTTCCTCGTATTCCTTCAAGCATTGTTTTTGTATAATCTTAGAAAAAATACTCATTCACGTCCCTCAAATAATTCGTTTCATACTTTTTGTAAGTGCATTTGCAAGCTGCAAGGAAATTTTATGTATTTCCAGCTGCAACTTCAATTCATTCTGACTGTTTCCGCTTTCCGGCAGCTTATCCAGTTCGATACCAAAGTTAGGATCTTTGGTAGCAAAAACATACTCCGGATAACTATTCTTAACAGCCTTACCCTTAGTACCATTTATCTCAATCTGCTTATCCAGAAACTGCTCTTTACCATTCCACCAAAGCTTTTTAATCTGCACCAGGCAAGGCTCTTCACAAGGGTCAATACGTACCGCCTTCATACCGGTGGAGATTTTTAACGTAAGCTCCATCTCATCATGACAGGTCAGGGCATGCTCCACAAAATAAGACTGAGCCTCTTGAAAACCATTGCCGCTGTCCTGATAAATCTGCACCCGGTGATCCTTGGTGCTAAGCTCTAAGGAACGCACCAACGCCTCTCTGGTATACACGTCACCACCATGCTCCTCACACAGGCTGTCCAAGGAAGCCTGACTACCGGTAATGCTTTGCTGATAAGACCTTTCCTTACTGATAAGCTGCTCTACTCTAACCTTATCAAAATCTAATATCTTGCATATGTCCTCAAAAGGGAAATCACTATGCTCTAAAGAAAAGCAATAAGCAGCGCGAAAAGCCAACTCCTCTGCAGATACTGCCTTATCCACAGTCCATTCATAATCGATAACCTGCCAGTTATCACCATCTATCAAAATATTACTGAAAATAAAATCATAATTAGAAAAACCGGTCTCTCTGCCCTTACGCAGCTTGCTTAAATAGGTATGGAACAACGTAAAAACCGTATCTTCATCACCCTTTTGCAATGCCTGCTGCATAAGCTCTGACAAGGCAACTCCTTTCACATAAGGAAAGGCCACATACCCTTCCATCTGCGTACACGGCACTATGGTAAAGGCTTCTGCATCATACTGCTCACACAGTGCTTCATAGCTTTCTGTCATACGCATTACATGCTCTGCACCATGAGCATGAAGAGGAATTTTGTTCACCATGAGTCCTGCTGCCGCCTGACACTGTCCCACTGCTGTCGCATCGAACAAGGCATTGTATTGACAAATCTCTGTCTTGATCTGATACACAGGAGCCCTGTCATTGGAATAACGTACCATAACCTGTGGCAAGGCTTCTCCTGTTATCACCAGAAAATCATTGGCAAAGGTAGTATACATGCCATCCTGCGCTGCAAGATTTAAGCCTCTTAATTCGTCAAACATGGCCAGCCTGTCATAGGTAAAATTTCGTACTTTTACACTGCAGTCACCTGCCTTTGGCAAATATCTGTCACTGTAAATATTGACCGCAAAATCCCCATCAGAATCCGGATAATATCTGCTATAGCGACCGATACCGGCCAGCTCAAAAAGCTTTTTCATGCCCTTGTAGCTATAAAAAACACTTCCGCCCGGGTTACTCTTATTGTCGTTTGCAGCTCTACCTGTTCTGCCTTCTACGGCAGCATAATACTGCTGTCCGATAGCAGGCTTTCCGGCCAGATAGCTCATGCCAAAGGTATTGTGTAAAAGCACCACCAGACGTCCCTCAGGCTTCAGCTTCCTATAAAGTCCGCCCAAAAATCTTGCATCCACTTCCATGCCCAGTACTAAAATCCAGTCCAAACTTCCCTTCCCCGGATTTAAGGCTAACTTTTCAAGATGGGGCTCACTTAAAATCTGAAGCTGCACCTTTTTATCGCGCAGCATATTTATCACGGCAGCAGGTGCACTGCTGTGAATTACCACGCTCTCTCCTTCTTTAAAAGGCAGCCACTCTATCACATTTGCTCTCTGTGGACAAGTATCTGCAAAATTTGCTCTATCAAACATACGCTTCACCCCTGTTATTTCACGGTTATTTCACTGAACATATCATAATAACCTACCGTATCCTTATCAGAAATTACGGTAATATTTAACACATCATATAATCTGTGATAAGCCTGGAATACATCCCCTTCAAAGCCGGTACAGCCCAAAGATAATAAGTACTCTCCACCCTGTAGGCTCATAATCTGGGTAAAAGTTACCTCCTTTACCTCCCCTGCGGACACACTTTCCAAAAAGGCTTTCTCATACATAGTGTTGGTACCCGTAATCTCCGTACCCCTTGCATTTTTAAATTTATACGTAAAAATCGGAGCCGGCTTATCCACGTTAAATTTCACCTTGTAGTGAATGGTAAACCCGGTACCCTTTACAATGGCAGTCGTACGCACTCCCTTTTCGTCGGTAATATAATAATCAAAAATCTCCGCTTCCCTGGTACCATACTCTAAAAGCTGAGGGTTGTGACCTGCCACCTGAGAACCAGCCTTTAAATTACCGCCTGCCTGCTCTGCTGCCAGAGCACGAATATCCTCGTCGTCCAAAAGGTTGCTTTCCTCGTCAGCTACCTGATACTGCCCTACCAGCACCTGCTTGTAGGCATCAATCATATCACGTGCCGCTCCTTCTCCCAGCTTTTCGCCTTTATTAAGCAGTATAACACGGTCGCAATACTTCTGTATACTGGACAAATCATGGCTGACAAATACAATCGTCTTGCCCATTTTCTTAAATTCTTCAAACTTATGATAACACTTTGCCTGGAAAAATACATCTCCCACACTCAGCGCTTCATCTACAATCAATATTTCCGGGTCAATATTAATAGCCACTGCAAAAGCCAGACGCACAAACATACCGGAGGAATAAGTTTTACACGGCTGATACACATAGTCACCGATATCCGCAAAAGCCAGAATATCGTCCAGCTTAGCCGTAATTTCCTCCTCCGTAAAGCCCATCATGGTACCATTCAGGTAAACATTCTCAATACCGTTGTACTCCATGTTAAAGCCCGCACCCAGCTCCAAAAGAGCTGAAATACGTCCATTTACCGACACCTTACCTGCACTGGGATTGACCACACCTGTAATAATCTTTAATATGGTAGACTTGCCGGAGCCATTGGTACCGATAATACCTACACACTCACCCTGATGTATCTCAAAGTCTATTCCCTTTAAGGCTTCATGCTCTTTTACCTTCTGCCTGCCTACTCCCAGCGCATCCAATACCCTGTGAAATGGCTTCTGATATAATTTGTATATTTTTTTGACGCCTTCTACTGAAATGGCAATATTTTTCTCACTCATAAACACCCTTCACTTACAGCACATCTGCAAAATGGAACTTCAATTTATCAAATAATTTGCGGCCAAGCCACAAAAGTCCTATGGACACCACCCAGAAATATATAGTATAACCGGGTCTTTCCCAGAACCACTGTCCGCCATAAATGGCACTGCGGTAACCGGTCACCACATAGCATACCGGATTTAACTGAATGATAAAGGCAATAACCGGACTCCAGTTACCGGCCATGGAAATATCCCAGAGCACCGGTGTAGCCCACATACCTAACTGCAGCCCAATGGCAATAATCTGGGTTAAATCCCTGAAAAACACCACAATGGCACTGGTAATATAACTAAGCCCCAAAGAAAATACGAACAGTCCCAAGCTATAGTATACAATCTGCAACATGTAAATACTTGGCCTGTATCCATAAAGCAAGGATACCACAAGCAGTACCGCAGCAAAAAAGGCATGAATAAACAAGGCCGCCGTCACCCGGACTACCGGCAGAATATTAATGTTAAATACCACCTTCTTAACCAGATACTGATACTCTAAGAGACTGGCCGTACCATTGTTTAAGGCCTCGCTAAAGAAAAACCATGGTACCAGTCCCGCTGTTAAAAACAATACATAGGGTACATTTACACCTTCAGCAATGCTTTGATACTTCTGGTTCATAATGCCTTGAAATACAAACCAGTACATTAACACGGTAATGACCGGCTGTATCATAGCCCACACAGCCCCCAGAGAAGAGCCTGCGTAACGCTTTTTAAAGTCGTTCCCCGCCAGCTTCCAAATCAGGCGCCTGTTTACAAAAATTTCTTTCATACAGATAAATTCCTCTTTAGATGCTCTTACTTGCTACATACTCGCTCAGTCCGCCCCACTTGGTATCCTTCTCGCTCATAATAAGCTCCATACCATCAGGAATTGGCCACTTAACACCGATTTCAGGGTCATTGTACAAAAGTCCGCCCTCATCATTTGGATGATAAAAGTCCGTGCATTTATAAGCGAATTCCGCAAAATCACTAAGCACCAGAAAGCCATGGGCAAAGCCCTTTGGAATAAAGAACTGCTTTTTATTTTCCTCTGACAAAAGCACACCATGCCACTGACCAAAGGTAGCACTTCCCTCACGCAAATCCACTGCCACGTCAAACACTTCACCGCGCACCACGCGTACCAGCTTATCCTGTGGGTACTCCTTCTGGAAATGCAAACCACGCAATACACCCTTTTTGGACGCAGACTGATTATCCTGCACAAAAATTTCCGGAATGCCTGCTGCCTTATAATCATTATAATTGTATGTCTCCATAAAATAGCCTCTGCTATCTCCAAATACCGTCGGTGTAATCACCTTTAAGCCTTCAATATGACAAGTCTCTACTGTAATCTTACCCATATCTAACTCCTACCCTTTATTTTAAACCTATCGCAGCTTCATCATCATCTTACAGGCCATTAGCCACATCCACCAGATATTTACCATATTCCGTCTTCATCAAAGGCTCAGCCAGCTTTAAGAGCTGCTCTCTGTCAATAAAGCCCTTCTTGTAAGCAATCTCCTCTATACAAGAAACATAAAGCCCCTGTCTCTTCTGGAAGGCTGCCACAAAGTCCGCTGCCTCTAACAACGCATCATGATTACCGGTATCCAGCCATGCAAAGCCTCTGCCCATAGTCTCCACGCGGAGTGTTCCCCTACGCAGATATTCATTATTGATGCTGGTGATTTCAATTTCACCTCGTGCACTTGGCTTTACATTCTTGGCAATCTCTACCACGTCATTGTCATAAAAGTACAGACCCGGTACTGCGTAATTACTCTTTGGATGCTCCGGCTTTTCCTCGATGGAAATAGCCATACCGTTTTCATCAAACTCTACCACCCCATATTCTCTAGGGTCGCGCACATAATAACCGAAAATCGTAGCACCGGTTTCGCGCTCTGCCACTGTTTTAAGCAGCTTGGAAAAGCTCTGTCCGTAGAAAATATTATCTCCCAAAACCAATGCCACATTATCGTCACCGATAAATTCCTCACCGATAATAAACGCATCCGCAAGTCCTCTTGGCTTTTCCTGAATTGCATAAGTAAACTTCATACCCAGCTGACTGCCATCTCCTAATAATTCCTCAAAAACAGGCAAATCTCTCGGTGTGGAAATAATTAGTATTTCTCTGATACCTGCAAGCATCAAGGTTGACAGCGGATAATAAATCATCGGCTTGTCATATACCGGCATAATCTGCTTGGAAATTGCCTTTGTTAACGGATAAAGTCTGGTACCTGAACCACCTGCTAAAATAATACCTTTCATAATAAATTGTTCTCCTTTAATACCCTAAATAACTCATATTTAAATCTACATTGCCCTTCAGCCCCGGAATAGAGCCCGTGCAGGAATACTGCCACATATCATAATGTCCACTGTAGGTAGGGTTCTTGGCATACTGTGCCAGCCATACCTTATAGCCTGAAAGCTGACTCATGTCCAGATAACTCTCCAGCCAGGTCTTATTGGCATAAACACCTGCCCTATAGCCTCCATTCGTAATGGTCTGACAAAATGCCTTGGTAACTGCCGTTCTGGTAGCCACATCCAGTCCGTCTGCACGTCCGTTGTGTGCCGTGTTGGAATATTCCACATCCAGGAATATCGGGAAGGTAATCTTATAACCACTTACCAGATTTAATACCATGGATGCCTCCTCAACCGCTTCAATCTCATCCATTGCCTGTGAGAAGAAGTATACGCCCACCTTCAGTCCTGCATTCAAGGCACCGTTAATATTGGTACGATATTTGGAATCCTCTACCAGAACGCCTGAACCGTATCCACGATATCCACAGCGGATAATTACATAATCAACACCTGCGTTCTTTACTGCGGTCCAGTCTACAGAACCATTGTGACTGGAAACATCAATGCCCAGCACACCATTGCCATTACTTAGTCTGCCGGCATCATCAAAGTGATACTTGGCACCGCGAATAACCTGCTCGCCTTTCACAGCATTGCCGTTGGCATCAAAATAATACACATGACCATCAATGGTATTCCATCCTGTATATTTGTAACCTTCTTCTTTAATAAAGAACTTGACGCCCTCTTTACTATAATCCACAGAAGTAGCTGCCCTGTAGCTGTCGCCCTCCTTCACATACACACTAGCACCACTCTTTGTCAACAGTGCGGTTGGTGTTGGTGTAGGACTTGGTGATAACGTTGGTGTCGGGCTTGGACTCGGACTCGGTGACAACGTCGGTGTCGGGCTTGGGCTCGGACTTGGTGACAACGTCGGGGTTGGCTCTGCAGTAGGTGTAGCTTCCGGTGTCTGTGTAGGCTCCACTGTGGGTTCTGCCGTCGGTTCCGTTGTGGGCTCCGTTACAGGCTCCGCTGTGGCCGGCTCCCCCGTTGGTTCCGTAGGAGGCAGTATCGTCGACTCTGCATCAGATGCTGTTACCGGCATCACAACCCTCTGTGTAATGGAGGTCAAAATACGCATGGCCACATTATTTACAACCGGCTTCTGAATATCTGACTTACTGATTTCCCTGTAACTGTCTCCCACATAGGTCTTGGTGCTCTCCACCCATGCCACCGTATCCTCATTGACAGATTCCACCGGTGTCTGTACTACGTTTTCTTCCTCGTTTTTAACTACAATTTCCTCTTCTTTTTTAATTTCGTTGGTAACATCTACCTTTTCGTAAACGATTTCTTCCTTAACGGTTGCCTTTTCATTCGAAGCTACCATCAAGTACTTTTCATATTTCTTATCCGTTAACGGCACCATAGTAATGGTATAATTACCGCCCTCTATATTCTTTCGGTTAATAATACCATCCATATCCTCATCAATCCAAGTGCCTGTTTTTCCGCTTGGCGACTTTACCATTACCTCGAAAGGAATATTGGCAATCAGCTTTCCGGTAGAACTATTGGTAAATTTGATTTTCAAGTCATTCTTTACAGAAGTCATTACCATAGTAACCTTCACTGTAGGCACCACATCAATCTCTTTATATTCACTGCTCTCTGCTGCTGCAGATTCAGAAGCTGCAATAGACTCTGCAACCATAGCCTCCTTAAGGGCAGTCAGACCTTCACCGCCGATAACCTCTACATCCTTAAGACTCGTCCCAATCTGAGCATAGTTTGCAGCGACTCTGGCCTCTTCCTCCTTGATACCGGTGTAAACAGAAAAACCAAACACACCGCAGAGACAAATACAAATCACAGCGATAGCAATATGTAAAAACTTAAAGCTCAAAAATCCGCCTAACTTGTCCTCATCCTCTTCCTCAACATACACACGCCTCGGCTTCCTTTCGGGATATTCCTCATCCATATCCTCCACTTCAAAGTCCTCGTCCTCTTCTTCCTCCTCATCATACATAATACTCTCGTACCAAGGAGTCTTGGCTCTCTCTGCCTTCACCTCCGCCACCGGAATAACCCTGGTTGCTCCGTCCACAACCTCCTGTTTCTCTCTTGAATCCTCCTCAAGCAGGTCTACTACCATGCTGTATAAAGGATCCTCCGGCTCACCTTCACTTTCCGGTTGCTCGTCTTCCACAAGTTCCTCTTCATAAACCTCTTCGACACCGGAAACCGCAAGTTCCTTATCCTCCAGCTCTACCCAGCCTCCCTGTGCCTCTATTTCCTCTAAAATATCATCGTATCTTTTATGACCAAATAATCTTCCCATTCACTTCTCCATAACATTCATAGTTTTACAATTTATTATTATAGCATCTTTTATACCACTATTTCAACCCATATTCGTCTTAAGATTTTTTGAATACTGATTTTTTGTCGATATTTTATCATGCCTTTTGATTGACTTTTTCGACGGCCGATGTCAGAATATAACATGCACAACAACTCAAAAGGGGAATAAAAACATGATGTATATTCACTACTGTCAATTCTGTCACCGTATACATATGCTCAATGGTCACAAAATCATCTGTCCGACCTGTGAGCTCAGGCTTACAGAGCTTCGCATTACTTACATGGAATACATTGAGCTGGACAAGGAACAGCGCCGGTTATTAAAGGACAAACTGTTAAGCCCACGTCACCTTGCTGCACTGCAAATACCTCAGCACACTTAAATACCAACATCAACATATGGATCCCTATTAACACTTTCATAACACAAAAATGTTAACATATGGTAAAGACTATTTTGATTTAGGGAAGGATTTTATATGGACAAGATACAAGCTATTTTAGATAAGATAAAGCCTGCATTGCGCAAGGCGCTCAAGACACTAAAGAATTTTGACTACTCCCGCATAAATTTTCACTATGTTTTTTTAGGCTTAATCGCCTTGATAATTATTGTCATTGCAGTACGACTGTATGTTTGGGACAACAGTGCCGAACTGATTGACCCGGGCACTGAGGACAGCACGGAATTTGACACAGAAACCCTGGACAACCTGGTTCCGTATACCTATGAAGCCACGCCAAAGGACCCGGAAGATATGGTTATCGCCTGCTTTGGCAATGCACCTTTTGCAGACGATATGGGCAAAGAAAGTAATCTTGCCAATATGATTGCTGATAAAACAGGAGCTACCGTTTACAATTTCAGTTTTGCTGATTCCTATCTCTCCTGCAAGGAACCGGAATTGGAAACAGGGCATAATGACCTGTTCAGCTTATACTGGCTGACTACGGTATTTACGATTGGAAATGACGTCATTGTAAATGATTATCTGGCAGCAAAGCCGAATACACCTGTGGAGGTTAAAGCCACCCTGTCTCTGCTTCAGAATCTGGACTTTAATATGGTAGATGTGATTGCTATTATGTATGATGGCAGTGACTATCTGGATTGCCGTGGTATGTACAACCGTGATGATTCCACCAATATCCGCCACTTTGGCGGTGCTTTGGAGGCATCCATTAATCTGATTCAGGATACTTTTCCACATATCCAGATTATTGTAATGTCTCCCCCTTATGCATACGGCTTGGAGGAAGACGGCACTCTGGTGGATTCCACTCTCAAAACCTATGGCGAAGAAGGCCCTTTAGCTTCTTACGTACAGTATCAGTCCGATGTATGCTACAAGACCTTTACCACCTTTATCGATACCTTCTACGGCTCTGTAAATTACTACAAAGCTGATCAGCTTTTAAAGGATCACCTGCACCTGACTGAGGAAGCACGTGAGCTGGTTGCAGAGGAATTCATGGAAGGCTTCAACTACTATGTAAAGCATAGAAATAAAGCAAAGGATTAATAACAAAAGGTGCTGTTAGGATTGTTCACTTAAGGATATTTGATAAGAACAATTTTTAAGTGGCACCTTCAAACGTGAGCAGAGAAAAAACGACCATACTTAAGTAACAAATACTCTTGTATGGTCGTTTTTTTGTTGCATCAATTATAATTCTCAACAAATGGAATTATAAATTTCCAATTTTAATTCTTCATCCTTATCATAGGTATCATTCATAATTGCCGTCATGATTTTATGTAACAAATCTTTATCGATTTTCCCAGCGGCAACATTAAGACTGATATTTTCTGTTTTTGCCAAGAACGTCTGCGCTATCCCCAGATATCCATTCTGTAGTAAGAACAGCGTAGATAGTGTAATGGCAAGACGTTTATTACCGTCAGCAAAACAATGAAACTGACAGGTGCAAAAGAAGAGATGTGTCAACTTATCTACAAAGGTCGGATACCATTCATCGTTCTGTATGTTATAGAGAACACTTTCTAACCTTCCAAAATTTAACTCTTCTAATGTACCACCGCCACTGTATTCAATTGTCTTGACGTGTGTTACTCGTGCCTGTTCTGGTGTGATATAAACAATTTCGCTCATTGTTCACTCTCCTTAAGGCGTTTTAACACATCTTGATTTTCCGACATCAAACGCTCAAGTTCTTCTCCTGCAGTACCTAAAAATCTTTCATATTCTGATTTTTCAAGTGGTTTGATATATTCCTTAAGTTGATAATGGAAAGCATCTCTTAAAGCCATATCCCTGCTCGCCATCTTTGTGCGAGCAGAAATAATTAACGGTTTCCACATCGGCAATCTTTCAAATGCATCGAAAAGGTCTGATAATTCCCAATTGTTCAGCTTTCTTCCCAACTGTTCCGATTGGGCTTTAATCATACTTGCCAAACCACATTCATAGGAAGATATTAAGGTTAATATCTCAGAATAAAATGTATCACGGATTCTCTCTTTTTCAGAGAGTTTTAATATCTGACGATATTCCTTCGATTTTTCTTTAAAGATACTCTGGTAAATTTTATCGGTATAAAGTCCATACTTAGCATTTCCCATGTCCACATAATCACGGAGTGCATCTGTGAATTCTCTTCGATAGTTTTCCTCTTGCAAAAATGCTCCGATAAAATCTTGGTCTCGCTGATTGATATATTTTGTGCCACCACCAGCTTTTTGGTTAATGGTATCAATGACAATATCAAGAATGATACGGCGTAATTCAAATGCAGTTTCGCTCTCAACAAGCAGCATAGCCATATTTAAAAATGTACCAAAAACAACCTCACTTAATGCTCTGATTTTTGCTCCGACATTAATGTCGGCCGCAAAATTGCTTTCATATACATTTAAAAATTCTTGCAATTTTTTTCCTTTGAGAACAGTATAGCCGTTGCTTTCAAGTTCTTCACTATATTTGTTGATATATCTTTCGATTGTTCGAACATCTACACCGAAGAATGCAGCAACCATATCCTTTGTGAGATACAGCCTGTCATTCCATATGATGCACTTGATATTCACGGCTTTTTGTATTTCAGGCAAAGCGACATCATTATTCAAGATATTTTGCCTGTCTATTTGTGAAGTAGTCAAATCTTTTGACATCTAAAAGCTCCTTTCGAAATTATTAATCGCCTAATTATAGGCGGTTTCTTATTTAATATTTTCCATATGCAGGGTCTTCAGCCACCATTAATAATTGAGTTTGTGGCAATTCGTAAATCGTATTTTTATGCATAATTATTTCAGTGTTACATCTCAAATGTTCAAAGCTATTTGGATAAGCCATTCTTTTAGATTTTACTTCTTCTGCAACTCATTTGCATCGATATTATAACTTTTGCAGACCTTATCTGACGGGATTATTTCTAGGGGTTCAACAATAAGTCGAACCAAGCAATAACTCATATACATAATATCATTTGATATAACTTGAAAACCTTCTTTGTTTTAATGCTTGTGACACAACTCCAGAACCCGAAAACAAATCACCGACCGAAATAACATCGTTTGTCCTTGCTTTTAGAAGTTCAATTATCTGTTCAAGCAGAAGACCCTTACCTCCAATAAATCTCATCTATAATTATCTCCTTTATTCGTTTTCGATTCCCAGCCCATTTTTCACAAGCTGTTCTCGTATAAATCCCTGTATATACATCTGCATATCCCAAATGTAGTAACCTTCTACATTGAGATTGCCCATTCCCTGTTTCTGTTTTGACGTCAGATTTACAGCACCACGGACGGCATTTGCCTTGAATGATAAATCATCCAAAAAATCGTAGAAGTCTTTGTCGGACAGCAGATTATTCAGTGTGTCCATTACCCTCGGCATTCCGTCAAAGGCTTCCATGTCATTTGCTCGTTGCAACATCTGAATGGACATTTCGGTAAGTCCGAGTTCTTTATTTGTTTCCTTATTGTAAGAACTAACACCTGTCAGCAGGTAATCAACAGACACATCGAAATACCTTGCTATATTCACAAGTGTATCCGGTGTAGGCTGCGTTGCTCCGTTCATATATAAGCTCACAGTCTGTGGTCGGATATCCAAGACCTGTGCAAGTGCTTTCTGTGTTGTAGAGTTGCCGCCATTAGGGTGGCGATTCATTAATTCCCTTAAAATTGTAGGAAATGTAGCGTTATATTTGTCATCATTTGATATTTCTCGTTTTATCATCTGTTTCACCTCGCAAAACACAATTTTCTTGAACATAATCAACTCGTTTGCAAAGCGAGTGTGGTTTCGAATTGTTTGAACTACAATAATTATATCAAGAGAACCGCCATCTGTCAACAAGATACGATGCAATAGCAAACAATGCTATAAATATAAATAATTAATAACTACTCAAACAAAAAATAAGAGCCTTTTACAGCTCTTATTTTATCCAACCCCATATTATACCAATATATTCTGCTATAAAAAACATGCCTCTGAGCCAGATTACACCTCCTGCAGCACACAGCCAAGGCTTTAACTCCGGTCTCTGCTTCAACGTCTCACCGGCCATGGAAACAATCACACAAATCAAAAATACCATGGTACCAAAGGTTGCCCTGTCAGGATAGTGTGGTGATAATATCATGGCTCCCCAGGACAACAACACACCTGCTAAATATATTACATTTGCTTTACTCAGCCTGATTTTGCAAATACCCATACCAATGCATAATGCAAAGGCCAAAACAATTAGCGCAGGGGATAAATATTCAAAGAGTGCCTTACTCTCCGAATAACAACGTAAGAACACCCGCCACAAAAGCCCCTTGTCTGTAATGGTTTGCTCTGCCCGTACAAAATTACCCGGTGCCAATATTACCATGCATGTACCAATCAGACCGGTAATATTTCCAAAAAGCATCCACCAGTGCCACCTACGCTCCTTCACCCATAAATATAGGATAATGCCCAGAGACAACAGCCATACCGTAGGTCCCATATTTTCATTGCTCCATCCTGCTGCAAGCCCAAGAGGCCAAATCCATAAGGAAATGCCAGGCAGAGACTTACACTGCCCCTCCAACTCCCGTACATAGCACCACAAAAAGAACAGCACAAAGGTGGTCATAAACAAGTAATTTGCGGCACCGGACTGCCAACAAAGACTCTGCCTCCAGTTGGCATTCAAGCCATACAACATGCCCCATACCATAGCATAATAGACAAAGCCCTTTACCTTAGCCGCCTTGCCAATAAGCATAGCCAAAAGGATATTAAAAATGACGTTAATGATATCTGCCCAGCCCTCCCCTGCCATAAGCGTAAGCTGCAAAAGACCATGGGCAATACATCTGCCGCCCCAGTTAAAAAAATGCCAGGTCTGGGCTGCAATTACATCCGCCAGATTACGCACCGGCTCTTCATCAAAAAGTCTGGTGGAATACCAGTCATCGTCCATCATAAATGGAACACAGTCATTGCCAATATATATAATCAGTAAGGTTACTGCAAAAAACAGTATGCCGGTCACATACCAAAGCATCTGCTTTTTATGGGTTTGCTTTTGCATAGAAACATCAGCCTCCTATTACTTCCTGCGCTTCCTTAAGGCGCGCTAAAAATTCCTCGTAAAATCCGCCTTCTGTATACGGCTTTCTAAAAAAGAGCTGCAACACATACATCAGTAATTGCTTGTGATACATCTCATCACTGCTCTCTGCCAGCCTGACCATACAGAGCTTCTTAAAAGTATGCCACTGCCTTAAAAACATCTCATGCTCTTTAAATTCCGGTCTTTCCACCCATTTGGATATCCTGACCTTTGTCTTCGCCTCTGCCGGACAGGCATCCTCTAACACAAAATACTGTATCCCCTGCTCCGTATACTGCCTGCCTAAAGGGAACAATCTGCATATGGAAGGACGAAAGGCATGAATACTGCAGCGCCCCTTTTCATCCAATGCATGGCACCTCTCGGCCACACCATTCATAGCCATGCTGGGTTGAATCAAACCATCCACCACTGTCAACTGAAGCCATTCCTGAAATAAGTTATCCACAGACATCTTCAGCTGCACAGACAAGCTATGCACATCATACGGGGTCAGCACCACACTGTCTCCCATGCCCTGACAACAGCTGTAACACCCCCTGCAGTCATTACAGCCGATACGTGCCATATCCCTTAAATCCAAAAATTTTCTTTCTTCCATCATTCGTATGTACCACAATTCATTGTTACGGTCACTTAAGACCTTTAGTAATATTCATTGTATCACAACTATTCAGCAAATGCTACATTAGAATTTACAGAATTTTAGTTACTGTATACAACATTAAGCCCGCCTGCACTTTCGTGCAAAGCGGGCTCATTTGGTATGCTCTATAGAAATTATAACTCTTAAACTCCTGAATAAGAAGAGAAACCACCATCAATCGGAATACATACACCTGTAATAAAGCTTGCAGCTTCGTCATTTAAAAGGAACAGGGTAGCGCCTAACAACTCCTCTGTCTCACCAAAACGGCCCATTGGAGTAGCAGCCAAAATCTTGCCTGTTCTGGCTGTCGGGGTACCGTCAGCATTGAACAATAACGCTGCATTCTGCTTGGTTGCAAAGAAGCCCGGAGCGATAGCATTTACACGGATACCGGTCTTGGAAAAATGCACTGCTAACCATTGTGTGAAGTTGGTAATAGCAGCCTTTGCACCTGAATATGCTGGAATCTTGGTAAGTGGTGTGTAAGCGTTCATGGAAGCGATATTTAAAATATTTGCATGCTCCTTCGTAACCATATCCTTTGCAAATTCCTGTGTAGGAAGTAAAGTACCGATAAAGTTTAAGTTAAATACAAACTCTACGCCCTTCTGCTCTAAGTCAAAGAAAGACTTGGTATCAGCATCGATATCACCGATTTCAAAATATTCCTTATCGGTAGTAGCTCTTGGATTATTGC
Organism: Lachnospiraceae bacterium; assembly: GCA_045651105.1. Lineage (GTDB taxonomy): Bacteria > Bacillota > Clostridia > Lachnospirales > Lachnospiraceae > RGIG6307. The sequence continues at coordinate 6,868 of JAZRRW010000003.1, read as the reverse complement.
CGCCTGCACCGTTAATTAAAATATCGCAAGGACCGAAATCTGCTAAAACTGCTGCATGTGCTGCTGCCAAAGAATCTTTATCTAATACATTTGCTGCGTAACCTTTTGCAATATAGCCCTTTGCCACGATTGCCTCTGCATTCGCCTGAGCAGCTTCTAAGTTCAAATCAAGTAATGCAACCTTCGCACCACACATAGCAAGTGCCTCTGCCATAACGCTGCAAAGAACGCCGCCTGCACCTGTAACAACTGCAACCTTACCTGTTAAATCCATCTGAATTGGTAATTTCATCTCTATATCCTCCCAATGAATCTGAAATTATTTGTCTGCCTTGGTAATTGCTTCCCACAAACCGTTTAAGTAGGTAGCACCTAAAGCTCTGTCATATAATCCGTAACCTGCACGGCCTGTTTCACCCCAGATCATACGTCCGTGGTCAGGTCTCACATAGCCTGTGAAGCCATTGTCATAAAGCGCCTTCATAATTGCATACATATCTAAGCTGCCGCAACTGGATAAATGAGCTCTTTCCTCGAAACCGTTCTCTAAAATTGCAACATTTCTCATATGAACAAAATGGATACGACCCATTGCCGCATACTTTGCTGCCATCTTTACTACGTCGTTTTTGTTGGAGCAACCCAAAGAACCGGCACAAAGTGTAATACCATTGTGCTTGTCATCCACTAACTTGAGGAACTTGTCCAGATTTTCCTCGCAGGTAATAATACGTGGTAAGCCAAAAATAGACCAGCATGGGTCATCCTCATGGATAGCCATGTATACGTCACACTCTGCTGCTACCGGGATAATTCTCTCTAAGAAATACTTTAAATTGTCCCATAAAGTTTCCTCTGTCATAGCATTGTACTCTGCAACTACTGCCTTCAGACCATCGCGTGTGTAGCTTGCATCCCAGCCAGGAAGTGTTAAATCGCTGTCGCTGTTTAACGGATTTACAACGTCAACCTGCTCCTGATAATATACCAAAGAAGTAGATCCATCTTCTAATACATGGTCTAACTGAGTACGTGTCCAGTCAAATACCGGCATGAAATTGTAACAAATGCACTTAACGCCAGCCTCAGCAACACGGCGAATGTTTTCACAATAATTCTCGATATATTTGTCACGGCTTGGCTTGCCTAACTTGATATCCTCATGTACAGGAATAGATTCAATAACCTCAAAGTGAAGACCTGCATCCTCTGTCTGCTTTTTCAACTTAGCAATGGACTCTCTGCTCCACACCTCACCTACAGGTACATCATACACCGCTGTAACTACAGAGTGCATACCCGGAATCTGTCTAATATTCTGAAGAGTAACCTTGTCATCTTCGCCATACCATCTAAAAGATAATTTCATACTTCGTCCTTTCTGCCCGTGAGCATATGATTTCATTATTTTTATATATTTAACATACTACACTTGTATACAAGTGTCAACTGCTTTTAGCAAGTTTATATAAAAATAATATAATTATACACAAATACAGCACTCGACAATCTTTTTAGGACTTGTATACAAGTTTGCATATAATTATTTTTCTTCCATATACTTTCTGCATTTTTAATCATTTCCATACATAAACTTATTGAAATCTGCCTCAAAATGATTTAATATTTTAATTATGAAAACATATTATAAATGAGGCTTTGCGTATGGAACAGAAAGCAACCAAAAAGAAAGGGACCTCAGACATTGTCTACAAGTCCCTCAAAAATGAAATTTTACATTTGCAGCTCCTGCCCGGCAGTGCTGTCAGCGAAATTGAAACTTCCAATAAATATAACGTATCCCGTACCCCGGTGCGCGATGCTTTTAAGGCGCTGGCAAGTGAGGGCTTATTGGAGGTCGTACCGCACGTAGGTACCTTTGTATCCTATATAGATATCCGGGAAATATCCGACATCCTATTTCTGCGTGAAGTGGTGGAACAGGCTGTCCTGCGCATCCTGGCCAATACTTACACTCAGGCGCAGGTACTCAAAATCCGCCTGGCTCTGAATGAACAGCAAAAGCTCATTCAGCAAATGAGCACGCTCACGCCTGAGGAGCAAAAAGAAGCAGGCGCACGCTTTCTTGTGTTGGACAACCAGTTTCATGAACTGCTTTTCTCTCTGGCCGGCAAAAAGAAAATCTGGGACATGCTGGTGAATTCCAATCCACAGTATGAACGTTTTCGCGCCCTTTTAAATGTAGGTAATCCGGAAACCATGACCCACCTCTACGAAGCTCACTGCGAAATCGTAGAAACCATACTTCAAAGAAATTTGGACAAGCTACAGCAGGTGGTTACTAATCATCTCTACGGAGGATTTTCCGAGAACGCGGATATTGTGCTGAAAAATGCAGATTATTTTATACAAGAGACGGAGGAGGAACGATAAATTCAAGCCAGCCTTATATCAGGTCTGGCTTTTCTTTATAACAGTATTCTGTAGTCCCCTGTTTTCCTTGACATACATCTCCTGCATGCTCTTACTCAGGCGCTCAATCTCCTCTCTCAGCCCCTGTGCAGATAACCTCACTGCCCCTTTGCCCCAGATAATCATCTGCACCAGTGCATCGGAGGTTGCCACGGAAACCTTGTACTGTCCTTCCATGCGGGCTGCCGTTCTGGCAATGTAGTTATCGGCAGTCTCAGCTTCCTTTGTATACACAATATGGATGTTGTGGTATGGAATAACTGTTTCTGCGTGGTTTTTCACACGGTAGGCATCAAATACCAGTATTACATGGCACTTCTTGTAGCCTTGATAATTACACAGAATATCTGCCAGTCGGTCTCTGGCCGCATCAATATTGACACCGGCCAGCTCCTTTAAGTCCTCCCATGCAAAAATAATATTATAGCCATCCACTAAAAGATACTCCTCAGCATTTGCCTTCAGGGTAGGCTTACTAACAACACTTTGGCCCACATAAGGCTCAGGTGTCTTTCTTTTATGACCTTCCCAACCCTTTTTGGTACGCTCGTTGCTGCCATAGGTACGATGAAAAATCTCATCGATTTCCTCCTGAGCAATAAAATTATCATCAACATTATCTGAGCGACGCTTCGCTTGGAAGGCCTGTCCACCGCCCCAGGCTACATTACCGCTATAACCACCATCTAACGTGCCGTACTCATAACCTGACACACCACATGCATTCCCTGACATGCCGCCTCCGCTCATCTCGGTATCAATATGCATATAATCATACACCTGATCCCAAGGCACCACAAAGCCTGCTCCATGACCGCAGAACACACTATCCGCGGTATGCTCCAAATCAGCCTCCGGCTCATATCCGATACTTGCAATGACCTCCTCTGCATTGTGACACAGCTCATATCCCTGCAACGTGCAAAACAGCCTGCCCAAACCACGGGTATACGCGGCAACCTCCATCTGGTATCCCTGCATGGTGGCTACCGGTGCCACACCGGTCAGTACTGCCATATCCCCGTAGGTTTCCGGTGTATCAAAGCGGCCATACATACGCTGAATATCGTTCATGGCTCGTCCAATATTTTCCGTAGGTAGCTCCAGTCGGAAACTATACACCGGCTCTAACAGCTCACTGGAGGCGTACATCAGGCCATGTCGTACTGCACGATAAGTAGCCTGTCTGAAATCACCGCCCTCCGTATGTTTCTGATGTGCCCTGCCGGCAATCAAGGTAATCTTGGTATCGGTCAATTCTGAACCTGTCAGCACACCCTTGTGTGCGCGTTCCTCCAAATGCGTCAGTATCAACCGCTGCCAGTTTCTATCCAACACGTCCTCGCTGCATTTGGAAGCAAAGGTCATGCCGCTGCCCGGTTCCCCCGGCTCCATCCACAAATGCACCTCCGCATAATGCCTGAGGGGTTCAAAATGCCCCACGCCCTCTACACAAGATGCAATGCGCTCCTTATATACAATACTGCCTGCACCAAAGCGCACGTCCATACCAAAACGCTCCCAAATCAGCGTTCTAAGTACCTCAATCTGCACCTCACCCATAAGCTGAATGTGTATTTCACTAGTACCCTCCTGCCATACAATATGTAAAGTCGGGTCCTCTTCCTCCAGCTCCTTAAGCTTTAAAAAACTCTGATAAACGTCACACTCCGGTGGCAAAATTACCTGATAATTTAAAACCGGCTCCAAGGTTGGCTGTTCATCAGCCTGCTCTATCCCCAGGCCCTGACCGGCATAAGTCCTGGTAAGACCTGTCACCGCACAAATCTGTCCTGCTGCCACCTCGCTCACCGGCTGATAACCGGCTCCCGAATAGATACGGATTTGATTTATCTTTTCTTGCCAGGTATTTGCTTCTGAATCATTTCCCTTGTAATGCGCCGTGCCGGAAAGCTGAGCTTTTACCTTCAAAGAACCTCCAGTAATCTTCATATGAGTCAAGCGATTGCCCTGCTCGTCTCTGGAAATCTTGAATACCTTGGCTCCAAATGCATCAGGGTATTCCGGTGCACTCATACATTCTGACAGGCTTGTCATAAACTTTTCTACACCCTGCCCTTTTAATGCAGAGCCAAAGAAACATGGAAAAACCTTCCGTTCAAAAATCATTTTACGTATGTGAGACTGTTCCACGCAACCATGCTCCAGATAATATTCCAATACGTCCTCATCACAAACTGCTACATTTTCCATAAATTCCGCATCAGAGAACACTCCTCCGGAAGGCATACCCTGCGACACATGCTCCAAGCCACCGAAATCCACAATGCCCTCTCCCAGCTGCTCCTTAAGCTCCGCTAAAAGGGCCTTCTCTCTGCCCTCTGCCAAATCCATTTTATTTATGAACAAAAAGGTAGGTACTTCATGACGCTTTAATAGCTTCCAAAGGGTATACACATGCCCCTGAATACCATCCGTGCCACTAATCACCAATATGGCATAGTCCAACACCTGTAAAGCACGCTCCATCTCCGCTGAAAAATCTGCATGCCCCGGCGTATCCAAAAGGGTTACCTCTGTTTCTCCCAGCATTAACTGGGCCTGCTTGGAGAAAATCGTAATCCCCCTGGCGCGCTCCTGCGCATCATTATCCAAAAAGGTATCCCCATGGTCTACCCTGCCAAGTTTTCTAATACTGCCGCCCAAATATAATAACCGCTCTGCCAATGTGGTCTTGCCGGCATCTACATGGGCCAAAATTCCTACTACAATATTTTGCGCTATCATAAATACATATCCTGCAAGGTTACAAGGTGCACCCTGCCTTCCTTCTCAAGTTCCCGCAAATGCTCTGTAAAGCCTCCCTTGGAAAAAATATAAAAATGATACCTTTCACCCTTTCCGAAGGCGAAAGCATACTCTTTAAGAAGCTCGTACTCCTCTACACCAACCGGCTCATTTTTATACTTGCATGAGCCTATAATATATTCCTTCCCCTCAATCGGTGTGCCCACAATGTCAATCTGCACCTGCTTTTTATTTCTATCGTCAGTCCCCCACCACTGACCGATTTCTCTTAAATCAATCGGCAAATTCTCTGCATAGTACAAAAGATAATCCCGACACATCTTCTCAAATACCAGTCCCATATAATCCGAAAAGTGCTTTTTGATGCCCCTCTCATATATATACTCAACTCTTCCTGATGTAATCGCAGAGATGTTTCGCGGAACAAAACGATACCAAAAACGGAAGAAATTATTTGCAATTAAGTATATAGACTTTTTGCCTGTTTTTTCCTCGATTGGAGTCTCTCTCCTAATAATACCCAAGTCCATTAATACCTTTATATATTTGGTGCAAGGTCCGGTCTCCACTCCGGTTTTCGTGGATATCTCATTTAGCTTGGAAGCCCCCTCGGCAATTGCTGTAATAATAGAATTATACACCCCCGGCTCCCTCAGCTCCTGCTTTAACAGATTACCCGGCTCCTCATATAAGTAGCTGGAGGTGTCAAAAATATTTTCTAAAATCGCCTCATCCAAATCTGTATCCACGTTCAGCTTATTGATATAATGCGGTATTCCGCCTGTAATACCATAAATCAACGCATTGTCCACAGCCTGCAGGTCAGGATTAAATACTGCCGTTTCCTTATAATTCAGAGCCTCTATCTTAAATTGGGCTGTTCTCCTGCCATACAAAGGACTCTCGTATCCCAGCACCTGATACTCCATAAAGCTCATGAAAGAGCCACAAAGAATAAGATACAACTGACTATCCTTCCACGCATGGTCAATCAGGTGCTGCAGCCTGGAGGAAATGGAGGGCTCTGACTTGGCCAGATACGGATATTCGTCAATAACAAAAACAATCCTCTCCTCCTTCGCCATCTGTGAAATCCTGTCAAATGCATCCTCAAAGGATCTGAACTCAGGGGCCGTAAAAAAATCCTCATTTTCACATTCGGAAATTGCTCTTGACAAAGCACGAAGATTCTCCACAGGAACAGTATCTAAGGCTGAAAAATATATTTTCTTTTTATTTTCGCAGAATTTATTGATTAAAGCAGTCTTACCTACTCTGCGCCTTCCGTAAATAACAACACACTCAAAGGCATCACCCTGGTACCGCTTCTCCATCTTGGCCAGTTCATTATATCTACAATAAAACATATATCCACCCTTTTTCCTACCGAAACGACGATACTACATTAATTTTAGTACATTATATAATACTAGCTTATAACGTAATATATTGAAATATAGTATATTATGAGTTAGTATCTTACGAGTATAATAATTTATTTTCACTGCTTTGTCAATAAAAACCGCAAATGTTTTATGTAAAAATATAAAGGCAGCAGTTCAGCCTTGCTGTCAGGCCACGGGCCGAAACACAGTGCTTTTGAATGCCTTCTAGCGAGCGTCGGTTCTTAGCGAACCAAGGTGTAAGCCGAAGCTGAGCTTAGTAC
>JAZRRW010000002.1:0-34352 GCA_045651105.1 Lachnospiraceae bacterium | reverse complement strand
TAGACCTCAGCATCTGAGGTTTTATCGTTATGCCCACTTATCTAAAAAAACAACCATATCTGGTATTGTCACCAGAAATCCAGTATAACGAAGGGCAAGAACAAAGGATTGAAAGTCCATAAATAACGGCTACCCGGACGCGTACTTTGTTCAATTAGGTCAAATCGAAAATGGTGTAAACGAAAGGGCAGTTCCCTGCAATGTCAAAACTGCTTTTTCGTTTACCCCATCATCGATTCTAACCTAAAGAATTTAATAGGTAAACAACTGTGTCCAGTAATTTACTCCTGATGCATTCCGGTGGTGGCCCACACCGATAGATGTGTATCTGGCGTTTAGAATATTAGCGCGGTGTCCGGCACTATTCATCCAACCTTGCATAACCTGCTCCGGAGTTTTCTGTCCCCATGCAATGTTTTCACCTGCCCCACGGTAGCTTACACCGGCTTCCTTCAAGGCTGTAGCAAAGCTTGTTCCATTCGGCCTGGTGTGAGAAAACAGGGTTTGGCACTCTACAGCACGCACTTGTGCCGCCTTAGTAACGTTCATATTTAAGGTCAGAGCGTTTAAGCCTGCCTTGGCACGCTCTTGATTCACCAGTTCCACAATACGTTTTACATAAGCATGCACAGACTGTGTGGAATTATCCGCTTCCGGCTGACCGGTCTGGTTATTGTCTTCCACCCCTGGCTTATTAGACTGATTGTTGTCCTCTACTTCCGGCTTGCCGGTCTGGTTATTATCTTCCACCTCCGGTTTATTAGGCTGATTGTTGTCCTCTACTTCCGGCTTGCCGGTCTGGTTGTTATCCTCCACCTCCGGCTTGCCAGGCTGATTATTATCTCCTGCACCCGGCTTCTGCTGATTTGGCCGGCAAGGAATGGTAATAATCTGCATATTGCCAAACTGACAGCCCGCCAAGTAATCCTTCAAAGAACCCAAATCCGGACAGTTTCTATTTCCAACAGTTACTACCTTGATATTGCTCTTTGCAGTATTTGCACGTTGCGGCCCTGCTGCCAATGTCTGTATCGGAGTGGCCGCTATAATAGCGCCAGTTAATACGGTTACTGCTAAATAAGTTCTTTTCTTCATGAAAAATACCTCCTTTGTTTGAGACATCTATAATAAATGCTTCCCTAAATCTTTTTTGCACTTATTACAGAAATGTTACAACTTTGTTACAAGTCATATTCTAGCACAAAGAAAATACAAATCATACAAGTAAATACTGGAAATTCGAAGCATTAAAAGGGGCCGCAGCCCCATGCATCAGAATTTAGCATATCCAAAATTCTGCAAGTTTTGTGGCAATGTTGTTATTATCTACGACTTCTATCTGTTCCCATTCTCTAGGGTACAGGGCACGGTATGAATTCTGCAGAAATCTTTCATCCAATAATAGTACCACACCTATATCCTCAACCGTACGAATAACGCGGCCGGCAGCCTGAAGTACTTTATTCATGCCGGGAAAGCGGTATGCATAGTCAAAGCCGTTTAGACCCTGTTTATCAAAATAGTCCTTCAAAAGCTCTCGTTCCTGTCCTACCTGAGGCAAACCTGTGCCTACGATAGCAGATCCAATAAGACTGTCATGCTTTAAATCAATGCCCTCTGAAAATACACCGCCTAATACACAAAAACCCAAGGTAGTGCGGTCGTTTTCTTCTCTGAATGCTCCAAGAAAACCTTCTCTGTCCTCTTCAGCCATATCCTCCTTCTGAAGAAGGTAGTCCACATCCTCCTCCGGGTACAAGAGCATATACGTCCGAAATACCTCCTCCATAAAAACATAGGACGGAAAGAATGCCAGGTAATTCCCCTTCTTTGCACCAATCATATGATGCAGATAAGTTGCAATCCGCTCATACTCCCTTGGCCCACGTCTGGTGAACTTGCTGGTCACATCTCTGGCAATAAAAAGTCCACGATGCTCCGGTGGAAATATGGAATGTGCATACACCTCATAATCCTCTTTCTCTCCACCCAAAAGCTCCTTGTAGTACTGAATAGGCAGGAGTGTGGCAGAAAAAAGCACGCTGCTTCTGGCCTGCTCCATACACTTTTTCAGGTTATTGGACGGATCCACATTAAACAATTTCAGCAAATAATCTCCATTGTCCCGCAGGTGCCCATAAATGACATACTTGTCATCTAACTCCTCGTAAATGCCGATAAAATGGGCTAATTCGAAATAAAAATCCATGATTTCATCCATAATAGAACTGTCAATATGGTTGTTGATATAAATGTCAAGTTGGCTTTTCAACTCCTCAGCTGCCTGATACACCTCTTCCGCATCATCAAAAATAGTAAGCCCGTCGCTCTTTTTCTTCAACACCAGAAGTGCTTTATTTAACTTCTCCAAATGAGCTGCCACATCCCTATCATACTCTTTCACATGTCGCTTCAGCTCCAATACTTCTTCCTTCACCAAAGAGGCACTGTACATTTCTCTGCCTCTGTCCAGCAGGTTATGCGTCTCATCAATAAGAAAAATATATTTTCCTGCATGATCTCCACTAAAATACCTACGCAGATACACATGGGGATCAAACACATAATTATAATCACAAATCACCGCGTCTGCAAATAGACTGACGTCCAGACTAAGCTCATAGGGACAGACCTGATACTTCAAGGCATACCTCTCTATAGTCTCTCTGCCAAATCGCTCTTCTCCGGTAATCATCTCATACAAACATGCATTTACCCTGTCAAAATGTCCCTTTGCAAAAGGACAAGCCGCCGGATTACAATCACAGGTCTCATTGGCACAAAGCTTTTCCTTGGCAGTGATGACAATATCCTTAAATTTAAGGCCCTTCTCACGCAAAAGTCCAAAGGTCTCCTCTGCCACAGTTCTGGTGATTGTCTTGGCTGTCAAATAAAAAATCTTTTCACTAAGCCCCTGCCCCACTGCCTTTATTGCAGGAAATACCGTAGACAAGGTCTTACCAACACCGGTAGGTGCTTCCAAAAATAGCTTTTTACTGTGATATATAGTCTGATACACATAAGAAGCTAGCTCTTTTTGCCCTTCACGATACGCATACGGAAAGCTCATCTGTTGCACAGAGGGAATCTTTGCAAGTTCCCATGCAAAATAATACTCTACCCACTTCAAAAGTTCCTGCATAGTAACATCAAACCACTCTGTAAGCTCATTTCTGGTAAATATCTGATGAAAATGCAGGATTTCCTGAGTATCTATATTGCAATAGGTCACTCTGACCCCAATTTTTGGTAAATCATCCTCCATCGCCATTATATAAGCATAACACTTGGCCTGCGCCAAATGCACCTGATAAGGCTCCTTGATACGATTCAGCTTTTGGTAAGTGCCCTTAATTTCATCGATATAGGTTAGAGGCTCCGGAGCCTCTATAATACCATATTCTGCTGCAAATAAGGGCAACTGCTCCTCTATCTGGCGATATTTTTCAGGCACATAGTCTTCCATGACACCATCTGCCCTGCCTTCTATGCATATATCATACTGCTCTGTGATATGATGCCACCTAAGCCCCACCTCGGCACGATACCCCGGTCCCCCCTTCTTCTGAAGCATGCGATGAATACGGTTGCCCTCGCTCATAGCCAACTCCGGGCTGGTTCTGCTGCGGTTATCCAGGTCTCCGCTCCGATATATAAATTCTACCAGACTGCGCACAGACAGCCTTACTTCCCTGATGTCACTCATACGAAGACCTCCTTTTCAAAAAAAGAGATACCCGCCAAGCGGATATCTCTTACCTGCTATGTATTAATTACTGAATCACCTTAATAAATACCAGAATTGCCAGAATAATACCTGCTACACAGTATAATTCGATTAACCAGGAAATCACTCTGAAAATAAAGCCCAGTATTGGAATAATGCTTAAAAGTCCAAGTACAAGACCTGCAACACATGCAATAACAGCATAAATTACTAAAGCAATAATCAACGCCTTTACATCAACTGCAGCAAAAGCTTGCGGAAAATATTTTTTGATTGCATCTAAATTCATAACAGCACCCTCTCTTTATAGAAATTTTATTTCACTTTATATAATAGAGGATTTTGTCACAAAATGCAATATTTTTTTATGCATTCCAAATCATATCTCTGGAAATTTCACTTAAGCTAAATGCTCCACACATGGCCATAGTATCTGCCAGCTCGGCCCCAATCTTGTCCACATAGCACTGCACACCTTCTGCACCGCCGCCATATACCGCTGTTACAAACGGACGTGCAATAATCACACCGTCTGCCCCCATAGCCAACGCCTTAAATACATCCACACCGGTGCGGATACCACCGTCTACCAGTACCTTCATACTGCCATCCACAGCCTCCACAATTCGTTCCAAAACCTCTGCCGTAGCCGGACACTGATCCAGTACACGTCCGCCGTGATTAGAAACTAAAATTGCTGCCGCTCCTGCCTCTTTTGCCTTAAGAGCAGCCTTTGGAGTCATAATGCCCTTTACAATAAACGGTACACCCGCCATCTCTGCAATACTGCGAAGCTCCTCCACCGTCTTACTACCTGCCGGAGGTGTCATATTTTTCAGGAAAGGAAGACCTGCGGCATCCACATCCATGGCAACAGCAAAAGCTCCCGCGGCCTTTACCAGCTCCATTTTCTCACGAATGATATCCAGGTTCCATGGCTTTACGGTAGGCACACCTAAGCCTCCTGCCGCCTGAACGGCAGCCGTTGCCGCTACCATAATCCCCGGATTGGTGCCATCACCTGTAAATGCTGCAATGCCGGCCTTAGCACAGGAATCCACCAGCAGATTATTATAGGTCACATCATCATATTTATCACTATAGTGCAGGTTCAAAGCTCCTACCGGACCTGCAAAGAAAGGATATTTAAACACCTTACCAAAAAGCTCCAGAGAAGTATCCACCGGCTTATTTTCACAAAGAGTATCCATATTAATGCGTATTTCCTGCCATTTCTGGTAATTACGGATGGCAGTGTCCCCTACGCCCTTAGCCCCCGGTCCCGGAATTTGATTCTTACAAGCCATCCCGTTACAAACCGGACAAGCCTTGCAATAGTTACCAATGCAGCTGCGTGCTTCTTTTAATACGTCATTGTAATTCATATGTATACCCTCACTTTTTGTGTTTTAGAAATGCCTAGAGCTAGGCAAAAGCTTCTTTATTTACAGTCTAACATATTTATCACCGAGATACAATGTTAATTTGTGCTGCTTCCCCCAGCTCCCCTTTGCCAGTACCAGCTTGGAAATGCCATCCGGATTTTCCAGTACTTCACTGTGTGTTTTGGTATGCTCCCAATCCTACTCCATCATCCCATAAACCGTAATTTACTCCACTACTACCGTGCCATCTTCCTTCACAGTAATGTCCATGTCATCTTTTACGTAATTTAAAAACTCTTCCCCCAGGGAGTCAATAACCGGCATGGTTACGTCATCCAGCCATACATCCGCCAGTACTGCTCCGGCTGCTGCCAAAGAATCGATTGGCTCTGAGAAAAGCATGCAGGCCGGCTGTCTTTTCATAGAGCAGGCACAGTACAATACCAAACCGCCTGTGGTGGAACCGATAGTTCTAGGCAGGCACAGTGCCTTTCCTGCCATTTGCTTGCCATATAAATCCGGGTTGTTCTGGTCTCCGCAGGTTGCTTTTTTATCTCCAAACTGCAGTGCCTTTTGAAAAGAGGCCAATGTATTCAAGCCGCCATGGGAAACCAGTGCCTTTGCTGTAATCGTTCCCGGAGCTACAATTCTACCTTTAAACTCTTTCATTTGCTACTACCTCCCTTTGTGATCTGCTCTAATATTTCTGTATCCGTATAGTATCTTGCAGTTGTGTATGTTCTCAGCTTATTGCTGGAGGTGATAACCGGCATTTTACCGCTGAGTGGATTGTTCATATACATCAGCGGACAAATATAGGACGTAATCACGCCTGTTTCCTTTAAAATCGCAGCATAAGGAGTTTCTTCGAACTTTTTCAGTACGCCGGGTGCTGCTGTAAAGACGGTAGGAATTACAACCTTGCTGTTACCGGCCGCATCAAGACTCTCCTTTACTTTCTGTGTCCAGTCAATCAACTGCTCTAAGCTCATGTGCGGACATCCCATAAAGCAAAGCTTCGGTGTAGCGTCCTTATCCTTCCAAATCACAGGATAGCTTCTGTATACTCTCTCAAGCTCTGCATCATCTATCACGTAAACCTGTGCATTTTCCGCAATTAAATCCTGTCCGAACTGCACGGCCTCCGGTGTAATATTTTCCACATGATACAGACCCACGGCACCATTAGATGCCGTTGCTGCACCGAAATCCTTTAAATAGGTCTTGGCAGCATCGTCCAGCTTGCCATCCAACCACTTATCTAATCCCACAATATAAGGAACATCCTCCATCACCTTCATACCGATAGCAGAACCCAAAAGCTGCGCCTCCGGCTTCCCTGTTGTTTCAATTTTCACAATCCAGGTAGCTTTTCTGCCTTCATCGGTCAAAAGTCCGAAATTCGGAACATATCCCAACACGGAGCCCATTAAATCAATAATGCCGGAATTACGGTTACATCTGGCGCCCAGAACAGAGTTGGCGTAAACTACCGCAGAAGATTCTGCCCAGGACAGCACATCGCCCATCTTTGGGGTGTTGCCCACCTCATCCATGTAACAGGTACAGGTAAAAGCATCTTCATCCATCAGACCAAGCTTATTCAGCTGCTCTTCGTAATCTGCCTGCTTGGAATACATAAAGTTTTTAAAAATAAAATTCTGCAAAAAGTTGCTTGGCACATTCGGGTCTAAAGGACGCGGGTCTGCAGAAAACTTCTGAGTAGACACATTTCCTGCCTCAATTAATTTGTCCATCAACTCATACACCGGTGTCAGAGCCTTTAACCCAAAGGATGTAACCAGGTGATTATAGGTACTTGTAACCGGTACCATGGAATCTGCACCAAACAGTTCACCATAGCGCACCAGTGTTTTCATAATTTGGGCCAGGACCTCGCCCTTTTCGCCATCCAGAATGGCCTGCTGCTCTTTTGTTAAATTCATACCAAACGCCTCCTATCAAATCTTCATTGCCACATCATAAGCACGCCAGATTACCGTTCTTAAATTGCCTACCTTCAGGCAGTCACCTACCAGATAAACATTAGAGCCTGCCTTTGCCAATGGGTTCGGAATATAGCCGGCTGAGCTAATCACACTGTCACATGCGATTTCTACGGAATTGCCGTCCTTGTCCTTGCAAACAATACCGGTATCATTTACAGCCTGCAGTGCGGTTTCCAGATATACCGGGATACCATTTAGCGCAAACCATTCGCGCAAATAGGAGCTGTTTGCCAGACATACACCGGTCTGCGCAATCAGGTCATTCTTCATTTCTACGATAATCGGCTTTTTGCCCTGTAAAGCCAGCTCATAAGCGATTTCGCAACCGGTCAGACCGCCGCCGATAACCGCCACTGTATCTCCTACAGGAGCACCATTTAAGTAATCACAAGCCTCCAGCATCTTTTCATTGCCTGAAACACTGGTGAGAACACGAGCTGTTGAACCGGTGGCCACGATAACCGGCGCACCATTAAACTGTGCTGCATCCTTAATTTCTTCATTTAAATGTACTTCAATCTTCAAATCAGCCATCTGCTTACGATACCATGCCAAAAGGTCACGAAGCTTGCCTTTGTAGCTTTCGGCACTGGCAGGAATAAAGGTACCGCCCAGTTGGTCAGCCTTCTCATAAATAATCGGCTCATGACCGCGCAGCTTCAGCACTCTTGCTGCTTCCATACCGCCGATACCACCACCGATAATATGTACTTTCTTTGGATTGGTAGTCGGTACAATTTTGTGCTTATCCCACTGCATGGTTTCCGCATTCACTGCACAACGTGCCAGATGCAGAGAATCCATCAGCTCCTGGTCGTTAGGAACGCCTTTATAATGACACATATTAAAGCAGCCATTGTGACAGTAAATACAAGGACGAATATCATCCTCTTTACCATTCATCAGCTTGGTTACCCATTCCTGGTCTGCAAGGAACGGACGTGCAAAGCCGGCACCATCAATCTTGCCCTCTGCAATCGCATCCGCAGCCACACGAGGGTCCATACGCCCTGCACAAACCACAGGAATATCCACAAACTTACGAATATGTGCTACATCCTCTAAATTACAATTCTCCGGCATGTAAATAGGCGGATGTGCCCAATACCAGGCATCATAAGTACCGTTATCGCAATTCAACATGTCATAGCCTGCATCCTGCAAATACTTGGCAGCCTTTTCTGACTCTTCCATATCACGGCCTGCTTCTACATACTCTTCACCAGGCAGTGCACCCTCTCTAAAGCCCTTGGTCTTGGACTCTACACTATAACGAAGTGAAACAGGGAAATCATCGCCGCATACCTTTTTAATTTCCTTCACGATTTCAACTGCAAAACGATAACGATTTTCGAAAGAGCCCCCATACTCATCTGTACGCTTATTTACATACTTCAGGGTAAACTGGTCTAACAAATACCCCTCATGCACTGCATGAATTTCCACACCATCCACGCCGGCATCCTTTAACAGCTTGGCAGTCTTTCCGAAGGCGGTAATAAACTCCTGAATTTCCTCTACAGTCATTTCACGAGAAGGCACCTTGTCAGACCAACGGTTAGGAGACGGGCTCGGTGCAGCAGTAATTTTGTCCAAATCCATAAAAGGCTTGGATACCACTCTTAACGCCTTATTGGTATACAGCATCTCCATTAAATGACTGATAGTAAAGGAACGTCCAAAACCTGCTGTCAACTGTACAAACAACTTAGCACCTGTTTTGTGAAACTCCGGCATCCACGCAGCCAAATCCTTGTACATCTTTTCGTTTTTGTACAGCCATTGCCCAAACATAGGGTTGTATATCGGCTGACAGCCCGGAAGCACCAAACCGCAGTTGTTTTTGGCCACTTCCATAATGAACTTTGCACCTGCCTTGTCAAAATGGTTAATCTCCATCCAACCAAGCAAATTGGTGCCTCCCATAGATGTCAGAACCACACGGTTTTTAATCTCGCAGTTTCCAATTTTCCATGGCGTAAATAAAGGTTCTAATCTTTGCTCCATACACAAATCCTCCTTGGTAAATAATATGTTTCTCGATCCTTTTGCATGTATAACCATGCTCTTAATTAAAGTATAGCATATATATTTCAAATTTAAAAATAATTTATGAAAATTTGTAAGAAATCCTTTCAAAAAACAGAAAAAAGCATTATACTAATATCATCAGAATTGAAACAGAAAGGACTTATTTCAAATGAAGAAAAAAACACTTGCACTTCTTTTGTCCGGCGTACTGGTTTTAAGTATGTTTACAGGATGCGGAGACTCAAGCGAGGTAGGAGCATCCGTAGCCACGGAAGAAACCACTGCCGGTACAGAAGAGACCCAAGACACCACTACCGAAACAGCCACCACAGAAACAGAAATCATCGAGGAAAATCATGACGGCATGTACCGAAGCGAACTGACAAATGAATGGATTGACGAAGCCTTGCAGAATCAGCGTCCGGTAGCCATTATGGTAGACAATGAAAAGATTGCCCTGGATCACTACGGCCTTACACAGGCTGATATCGTGTATGAAATGATGAACAGCACCGCCAACGGCGAAATTACCCGTTTTATGGCTCTGGTAAAAGATTATGCCGGCATTACCCGCTTCGGCAGTATCCGTAGTGTGCGTCCTACCAACTTTATGATTGCACCGGAATACAATGCCATCCTTATTCATGACGGAGGCCCATTCTATATCAATGCTTATTTGCAAAACCCTTGGGTAGACAATTTAAGCGGCGGCTTTGCCCGTATTGAAAACGGTAAATCGAGAGAATATACGGAATATGTTACTGCCGGTGAAATTGAAAGCAGAATGGAAACAAAGAAGATTGACGTCGAATACAACTCCTTTTACCAGGGACCTCACTGGCAGTTTGCTGATGAGAAAAACCCGATAGACCTGACGGAAGAGACCAATGATATTGCCTGTACCTTTATAGACCTTCCATTCCCACACAACAAATCTGAGCTGGAATATGATACAGAAAGCAATACATATTTGTATTCAGAATATGATAAAGCACATATCGACTTAGAAAACGATAACAAGCAGCTGGCATTTACCAATGTTATTCTGCAAAGTGCAGAGGTTGTTCAATTAGATGCCAATGGCTATATGGAATTTAAAGTATTCCAGGAAACCGGTGTAGGCTACTATATTACAGGCGGCAGAGCTATCCCGGTAACCTGGGAAAAGGGTATCGACGTTCAACCCACCAAATTTTACGATGCTGCAGGTGAAGAAATTATTCTTAACACCGGCAAAACCTATATTGCTCTGGTATCAACAGACAGATGGGACGAACTGGTTATCGAATAAGCATAAAGATTAGCTTACAACTCTACGTAACAACACATTAGGGCAGGCTTTTACGCCTGCCCTAATATTATATTATAAGACATCTTCTATCTTCTGTTCCAACGGCTCCTCCAATACCACCGGGTTACGCATGATTTTACGCAACTCACGCAAAGCCAATGCATAATACAAACCGTCACAAAAACGCTCATCAGAAACCAGACTAAATGGCATATGCTTCTGAATAACTACTTCTCCCTTTTCCACTACCGGGACCTGCTTCTCCTTACCCATAGCAAAAAAAAGCCCGTTTGTGCCAAATTCACATGTATGATGGAAAACATGGTTAATACCCAAGGATTTCAGGTTCGTTATGTAAAACGATGTATGGAACGGACTGAATTCAATAATAGACTTCGGCATCATGTTGTGTCTGTCCATCCACATGAGCATCCCTGCAACCGCATTTAAAACAGCACTTGGCAAAGCCGTAAGGAATCGTGCCAGCTTGTCGGTATCGTTTTCTTCTGTTCTGAGAATGGTTTCCTTGCGGATTGCTTCATTGATCGCCTCAGCAATCTCCAAAATCGTCTCAGTGCCCTCAAAGCAAAGCTTAATGGTCGTATCGGGGCTGTTAATATGTAATTCCGGATGTATGGTAAAGCTGACCCAAATTTTCGGTCTGGCATAAATTTTACCATTCATTACAAAACGGTTCAGCCTTGGCTTTAACGCTATCATCCTGACTATACCTGCAATAAAGATATGCATGTATCCAAGCTTAATGCCCTGTGCTTCCTTTTCTTTGATGTATGTGTCCCAAGCCTCACAATTAAAGGTGTCCTCATACATTGTCATAGCATCATAACGCTTTTTCATCAAAAAACCGGTGATAAGCTGCGTTGGATCAACATTGCGAATTCTCCGGCCATCAGGTCTGTTACCCCACATAGAAACCTCCATTCGTAAAAGTTACCATAGAATAGTTATAATTTTTAATATATTTTTTACATTTCTTTTCTATTGTACACGATTCAACAGAAATTGACAAGTTTTAATGTGTAAAACAATCATATTAGTTATAAATTTTTAAGAATTAAACTGCTACAAATCTTTAACATTATATGGTATACTATCCATAATGTTTGATATTCGCATCAGAAGGAGTTACATACATCATGCCAAAGAAAACATCTTTACTATATAAAATCATAAAAGCTCTGGTCCGCCTCTTTTACGGCAACATGGAGGTAGTGGGATTTGAAAACCTTCCAAAGGATAATGCCATCCTTGTAGGCAATCATACCCAGCTGAATGGTCCTATTGCAGGCGAGCTGTTTCTGCCGGACAATTGTTATATCTGGTGTGCCGGCCAGATGATGCACTTAAAAGAAGTGCCGGATTATGCCTTTCAGGATTTCTGGTCACAGAAGCCGAAATGGACTCATCCTTTTTATAAACTACTATCTTACATCATTGCACCTCTGTCTGTTTGCGTTTTTAATAATGCCAGAACCGTGGCTGTATATCATGACATGCGTGTCATATCTACATTTAAAGAAACAGTAAGTATGTTAAAAGAGGGTAAAAATTTTCTTATTTTCCCGGAAAAAGATGAGAAACATAATAATATACTGTATAAATTTCAGGAAAATTTTATTGACGTGGCTAAGCTTTATTACAAGAAAACCGGTATAGAGCTTACCTTCGTTCCTGTGTACATTGCACCGAAATTAAAGAAAATGTATATCGGAAAAGGTACCACCTTTCACAGCGAAAGCCCTATAAACGAAGAAAGAACGCGGATTTCCACTTATTTGTCTGATGAAATTACATCCATTGCAAGAAATCTGCCTTTACATACCGTTGTGCCATACCGCAATATTCCAAAAAAATACTATCTTACAAACAAAGATATTACAGAGGTACCAAGATGAGAAAACCAGTAGTTGATTACAGCACTTTCCGGCTGTCCAGAATAAAAGAGCCTCAATTTAGGCATTTACTATATCTGTCAGGATGGATTGGATATTTTATTCTTTATTTCCTGACAGAAAACCTAATCCCCCGAGAAAAATGTTATCCGGTCCACTGCTATTTGGATGATGTCATTCCTTTTTGTGAATATTTTGTTATACCGTATGTAGGCTGGTATTTGCTGATTGTGGGTTCTCTTATATATTTTATGCTTTACAATCCGGATAACTTTACAAATATGATGAAATTTATTATTGTAACCCAGGTTGTGGCCATGGCCATTTATATACTCTTTCCAAATCGTCAGGATTTAAGACCGCCAGAGTTTGTCAGGGACAACATTTTTACAGACATTGTAGGCCTTCTGTACACTGCAGATACCAGCACCAACGTCTGCCCTTCCCTGCATGTAGCATATTCTATCGGAATTGCTTCCACCTGGTTAAAGGAGAAATCTGCATCCATACGATGCAAGGTGCTTATCACCATCTTCTGCTTCCTGGTATGCATATCCGTTGCCTTCGTGAAGCAGCATTCCGTAGTGGATATTTTTGTTGCCCTGCCTGTTTGTTTACTGGCCGAATGGATTGCATTCGGCAAATCCTATTGGAGGAAACCTAAAAAAGCGCAAATATGAAACAATTATTATTTATTTTAAACCCCATTGCCGGAACCAGAAAAGCCGGCAAAAACCTGCCGGAGATTATATCTATTTTTAATCAGGCAGACTATGATACCCATGTATACGTTACTACCTGCCAAGGAGACGCCACCCGCGTGGTGAAACAGTTTGCCGGACAGGTGGATTTGATTGTCTGCTGTGGCGGCGATGGTACCTTAAACGAGACCATAACCGGTGTTATAGGGACAGGACTTCGTACCCCTATCGGCTACATTCCGGCTGGCTCCACCAATGATTTTGCCAACTCCCTGCAACTGTCAACTAATGTGGTAAAGGCTGCCAGACAGATTGTACATGGCACCCCACAGCCATACGATGTGGGCAGGTTTGATGACCGCTATTTTTCCTATGTAGCTAGCTTTGGTGCTTTTACCAAGACCAGTTACACTACACCGCAAAACATCAAAAACGCTTTGGGCCATGTAGCTTATTTCCTGGAGGGTATCCAAGAGCTCTCTAAAATAAAAAAAGAGCACCTTCGGGTACAAACAGACCAGGATATTCTGGAGGATGATTATCTTTTTGGTGCCATCTGTAATTCTACCAGTTTAGGTGGTATTTTAACCCTAAATCCTAAGCTTGTGGACATGGGCGACGGCAAGTTTGAACTGCTTTTAGTTCGTGCTCCCAGAAGCATCCAGGAGCTCCACGAATGCATTCTGGCACTCCGCAACCAGACCTATGACTGCGGCATGATTACCTTCCGCAGCACTGCTAAGCTCACTATGACAGCCAATCCTACCATGACATGGACCCTGGATGGTGAAAAAGCCGATGGCGGCGAGACTATTTATGTTGAAAATATGCACCAGTGTATATTACTGGTGCATTAGGAAATTTGCCTTATTTATCCAAACTCTTCAGCGTCGGAAAGAAAATTACATCCCTGATGGCCGGTGAATCTGTAAGCAACATCACCAGTCTGTCAATACCGTAACCGATACCGCCTGTAGGTGGCATACCGATTTCCAAAGCATTCATAAAGTCTTCATCGGTGGTGTTGGCTTCTTCGTCGCCCTGTGCCAGAGCTGCTTCCTGTGCTTTAAAGCGCTCGCGCTGGTCAATTGGGTCATTTAACTCAGAGTATGCATTACACATCTCCCAGCCGTTGATAAAGAGCTCAAAACGCTCTACATAGTCCGGTTTGTCCGGTTTTCTCTTGGTTAAAGGAGAGATTTCTACCGGATGATCCATAATAAAGGTTGGCTGAATAAGGTGCTCTTCCACAAATTCTTCAAAGAACAAGTTCAAGATGTCACCCTTTTCGTGGCGCTCCTCAAACTGAACGTGACGCTCCTTTGCCAGAGCCTTGGCTGCAGCTGTATCAGCTACTTCATCAAAGTCAATACCGGTATACTTCTTTACAGCCTCAATCATTGTCATTCTTTCAAAAGGCTTGCCTAAATCAATGCTATGCGGACCATATGTGATCGTGGTAGAGCCGCAAACCTCCTGTGCCAGGAAACGGAACATATTCTCGGTCAAATCCATCATACCAAAGTAATCAGTATATGCCTGGTATAACTCCATCAGGGTGAACTCAGGGTTGTGTCTGGTGTCTACACCTTCGTTACGGAATACTCGTCCGATTTCGTATACGCGCTCCATGCCGCCTACAATAAGTCTCTTTAAATATAACTCTAAAGAAATACGCAGCTTTACGTCCTCATCCAGGGCATTGTAGTGTGTATTAAACGGTCTTGCTGCTGCACCGCCTGCATTGGCTACCAACATAGGGGTCTCCACTTCCATGAAGCCCTGTGCATCCAGATAATTACGGATAGATTTAATAATCTTGGAACGCTTGATAAAGGTCTCCTTCACCTCTGCGTTCATAATAAGGTCTGTGTATCTCTGACGATAACGTAAGTCCGTATTGGTCAGACCATGATACTTCTCCGGCAAAATCTGTAAGCTCTTGGAAAGCAAAGTAATCTTTGCAGCATGAATGGAGATTTCACCTGTCTTAGTACGAAATACGTCACCCTCAATACCGATAATATCACCGATATCATACTTCTTGAAATCTGCATATACTTCCTCTCCTACGCTGTCACGTGCTACGTAAGACTGGATATTGCCCTTTAAATCCTGAACATTACAGAAGGATGCTTTACCCATTACACGCTTGGACATCATACGTCCTGCAATGCGAACGGTCTTGCCTTCATACTGTTCAAATTCTTCTTTTAATTCGGCACTGTGATTTGTCACGTCATATTTGGTAATCTGGAATGGGTCCTTGCCGGCCTCCTGCAATGCTGCCAGCTTCTCTCTGCGAACCTTTAACAGCTGATTAATGTCCTGTTCCTGAACCGGTGCCTGATTCTGTGTATTTGCCATGTCGTTTACCTTCCTCTTTAAGAATCAACTGTGATTAGTTAGATCTCTGAATCTCTAAAACCTTGTACTGTACTATGCCAACCTGCGTTTCAACCTCCACAACATCTCCTATCTTGTGACCGATTAAAGCATGACCTACAGGGCTTTCGTTTGAAATCTTGCCCTTTAAGGAGTTGGCTTCTGTGGAACCTACGATTTTGTACTCTAACTCTTCATCAAATTCAATGTCCAAAATCTTAATCTTACAACCGATGCTGATTTTGTCAATGTCTACTTCATCCTCATCAACAACCTCTGCGTTTTTTAAGAGTTTCTCCAGCTCTTCGATTCTGGCTTCGATATCCCGCTGTTCATCCTTTGCCGCATCGTACTCAGCATTTTCAGATAAGACGCCCTGTTCACGAGCTTCTTTGATCTTCTGAGCAACTTCTTTACGCTTGATAACCTTTAACTCTTCTAATTCGTCTTCGTACTGTTTTAAGCCTTCGTAGGTTAAAATGTTTTTCTTCATGACTGCTCGTCCTTCCTTTAATATATTTTACTACACGATTTCTCTTGAAGTCTATGCACCAAAACGTGTCCATAGAACAACAAGCGAGGGATTTACGTAAAATCCCCCAAACTAAGCCTTCCTATTATACTTGTTTTTTACAAGAGTGTCAATAAAAACTTTATAAAATTTTGTGGTTCAACCAAACATCTGCTCCACACCGGCCAAAAGCTCCTCCTTTGTCTCCATCAGATTCACTGCATTACGAAAGCTTGCGCTTCCCGGAAGTCCCGCACTGTACCATGCCAGGTGCTTTCGCATTTCCCGGATGCCGGTAAATTCACCCTTGTATTGTAATTGCAGTTCAATATGCCTTTTAATAACTGCTGCCTTTTCTTCTTTCGTAGCAGGGGGCAATAATTCCCCTGTCTCC
Source organism: Lachnospiraceae bacterium (assembly GCA_045651105.1). Classification (GTDB taxonomy): domain Bacteria; phylum Bacillota; class Clostridia; order Lachnospirales; family Lachnospiraceae; genus RGIG6307. The sequence continues at coordinate 18,005 of JAZRRW010000002.1, read as the reverse complement.
AGATAGTGCAGTATTTCCCTGAAAATCCACGGATTGCCCTGGGCACCACGGCCAATCATCAATCCGTCACAGCCGGTCTCAGCCAACATTGCCTTGGCACTGGCACCATCCACAATGTCCCCGTTACCAATTACAGGAATACCTACACGCTCCTTTACCTGACGGATAATATCCCAGTCTGCCTTTCCGGAATAGTACTGCTCTCTGGTTCTGCCATGCACGGCTACTGCTGCCGCACCGCACTCCTCTGCAATATGGGCTATTTCCACGGCATTTACTTCCTTATCGTTAAAACCCTTGCGGATTTTTACCGTAACCGGCTTGGAGATGGCACGGGCCGTTTTTTCCACAATTTCTGCCACAAGCTTAGGATTACGCATCAGTGCACTACCCTCTCCATTTCCTGCCACTTTTGGCACCGGACAACCCATATTAATATCCAGTATGGCAAAAGGACGCTCTTCTATACGCTTGGCCATCTCTGCAATAATATCCGCATCAGAACCAAACAGCTGCAGGGACACCGGGCACTCCTCCGGATGAATTTCCATCAGCTCCATGGTATTCTTATTATTAAAATAAATAGCCTTGGCACTAATCATTTCCATGCAAATAAGGCCTGCCCCCTGCTCCTTGCACAGCAAACGAAAAGGCAGGTCTGTTACACCTGCCATAGGAGCCAGGATAATATTGTTGTCTAAGGTTACGTTTCCGATTTTTAACTGACTCATTATGCTTCCTCTAACAAATCGCTGATATCCTCATGTAAAATAAACACACGATAGTACATACTAAGCGCCTCAAAAAGCTCCTGTCTGGTCTGTCTGATTTTATTTACCAATAAACCACTACCGATTTCATCATAATAAATATCCGTTTCCTCCGCATTGGTCTCCATATTCAAGGTACCATCCTCATCAAACACCAGGGTAAAAATGCCGCCCACCTCTTCGGTAAAAAGCACGCATATAATATGCAGCTCATCCTTAATAGACTGGGGAATTGCCTTAAACTGCTCATTAAAATAATATTTCTGCTCATATGCGTTGGCACCGCACAATACAATTCGTTCTGTCATGTTTCACTCCTTACACATATCCATAAAGCCCTCTTACAGAGACTTCTCCTGCATATACTGCTTCCACACTACCATCCGCCTTCCGGACCAGAAGCCGGCCCTGTTCATCTATACCAAGGGCCACTCCCTCATAAGCTCCCTGCGGCTCCAGTACACGCACCTCTTTGCCCAGATTGACCAGTCTGTCCTGATACGCCTCCAACATAGGCTTAAGGGAAGCTGCCTGACAAAATGCCGCATACAGCGACTCAAACCGGCAAAGCACCTCCGTCAAAAGTACCTGCCTGTCTATCTGCCGGCCTGTGGCAAGATACAAGGATGACGCATGGGGCAACCCTTCCTCCTCAAAAACAGCCTGATTTACATTAATACCCGCACCGATTACCACATGTCTGATACTGCCCGGTACGGCCTGCATTTCTGTTAAAATGCCGCACACCTTCCTGCCGCCTATTACAATATCATTAGGCCACTTAATCTGCACCCCTGGGGCCTTTTTCCACACATCGTAGCATACTGCTTCGATGCCCTGAGCCACTGCCAGAGCCATTACCAAAGTCAGCATACTGGCCTGCTCCGGCACAAAGTCCGGCTTAAGCAATAAGGAAAAATAAAGATTTTCTCCCGGCCGGGATACCCAGCTGCGCCCCCGTCTGCCACGACCGGCAGTCTGCGCATCTGCCACAATCACTGCACCATTTGGCAACTCCTCTGCCATGCGTGCGGCATCTTCATTGGTGGAGCCGGTTTCTTTGTAATATATAAATTTTCTCATGATTTCGGCAATGTGGCCGCCATCACAGCCTTAATGGTGTGCATGCGGTTCTCAGCCTCTTCAAACACCTTAGACTGCGGAGATTCAAACACATCGTTCGTAACCTCCATTTCTCTAAGCCCAAATTTCTCTGCGATGGTAGCGCCAATCTTGGTCTTTACATCGTGGAATGCCGGCAGACAGTGCATAAAGATTGCATCCTTGTCCGCATTGGCCATAGCCGCAGCATTCACCTGATATGGAGAAAGCTCTCTGATACGCTCCTCCCATACTTCGTCAGGCTCACCCATGGATACCCATACGTCCGTGTAAATCACATTTGCATCCTTGGTACCTTCCTTTACGTCCTCAGTCAGAGTAATGGTAGCACCGGTTTCCTTTGCAATAGCACGGCACTGCTCCACTAATGCCGCTTCCGGAAAATATTTACGGCTGGTACATGCCACAAAGTGCATACCCATCTTTGCGCAGGCAACCATCAGGGAATTACCCATATTGTAGCGGGCATCCCCCATATAAGTAAACTTAATACCCTTTAAATACCCAAAGTGTTCACGAATAGTCAATAAATCAGCCAGCATCTGTGTAGGATGGAATTCATTGGTCAAACCATTCCAAACAGGTACCCCTGCATACTTGGCCAGCTCCTCTACCTTAGCCTGCTCAAAACCACGGTATTCAATACCATCAAACATGCCCCCCAATACACGTGCCGTGTCAGCAATACTCTCCTTCTTACCAATCTGGGAGCTGACCGGATCTAAATATGTGGTACCCATACCCAAATCATGTGCGGCCACCTCAAAAGCACAACGTGTTCTGGTACTGGTTTTTTCAAAAATCAGAGCAACATTTTTGCCCCTGAATTCATCTACCAGAATCCCCTTCTTTTTCTTTGCCTTGTACTCTGCTGCCAAATCAACTAAATATGTAATTTCCTCTGCTGTAAAATCCAGCAATTTCAAAAAATGTCGTCCCTGCAAATTCATGATAACCTACCTCCTATATCTTTAAAATCAAATAATAGCCGTACAACAAATATACGGCTATTATATGATAAATTACAAATTTTCGCAAGAATAATTATTTCGTTACAATTTCCTGCAAGCTGGATGCCAGCCCCGCAATTCCCTGAATTTCAGAAGGAATGATAATCTTGGTGGCCTGGCCGTCTGCAGCCTTTTCAAAAGCCTCCAGACTCTTGATACGAAGCACTGCTTCATCTGCACCTGCATCCTTGAGCATACGTAAGCCCTCTGCCTTGGCACTCTGAACCTTTAAGATAGCCTCTGCCTGACCCTCTGCTTCACGGATACGCTTCTCCTTTTCAGCCTCTGCACGCAGAATGGCTGCTTCCTTCTCTGCCTCTGCCTGTAAGATGGCTGCCTGCTTTTCACCCTCTGCCTGAAGGATACTAGCACGCTTCTCACCTTCTGCACGAGTAACAGCCTCACGACGCTCACGCTCTGCCTTCATCTGTTTCTCCATAGCATTCTGAATTTCTGCCGGAGGAATAATGTTCTTTAATTCCACACGATTTACCTTGATGCCCCATGGGTCTGTAGCCACATCCAATGCTGCACGCATCTTGGTATTGATGATTTCACGGCTGGTAAGGGTCTGGTCTAATTCCATTTCACCGATGACGTTACGAAGTGTGGTAGCTGTTAAATTCTCAATAGCCATCAACGGATTCTCAACACCATATGCGAAAAGCTTCGGATCGGTAATCTGGAAAAATACAACCGTGTCAATTCGCATAGTAACATTATCCTTGGTAATAACCGGCTGTGGAGCAAAGTCAACAACCTGTTCCTTTAAGGTCACCCTTCTGGCAACTCTGTCAATAAACGGAATCAGAAACTTCACGCCTACATGCCATGTGCCCTGATATGCACCCAGACGCTCCACTACATAAGCCTGTGCCTGCGGTACAATTTTGATACAGGATACTAAAATAAGCAATGCGATAACAAGTAATGGGATAATAATCATAATTTTCTTCCTTTCTCTGTTAAAAATATTTTATTACATTTGGAATAATACTATTCCTTTTCTACGATTAATTTGACGCCGCTGATACTACGAATCACAACCATGGTGCCTGCTTCGTAAATCTCACCATCATTCATAGCTCTGGCCGTCCATTCCTGACCAGCTACCGTTACCTGCCCGGTAGCCTGGATATTGCATATCTGCTCCGTCACAATACCCTTTCTGCCAATCAAACTATCTGCATTGGTTCTCTCACGGTTCTTGTTAAAGAAACCTAGAGCCAGCTTTCTGACACCAAAGAAGCTCAGAACGGATACTGCCACAAATACCAGTATCTGCAGCCACATAGGCCCTCCTACCGCCGCAATGGCAAGTGCTACTAGCGAACCAAGTGCGAACCATATGGTAAAAAGTCCCATAGTTGACAGCTCAAAGATGATAAACAAAATCATCAAAACCAGCCAAAAATATACAGGTTCCATCATAAATATCCTCTTGCCTCCTTCTTTCTTTAAGTTACTTCTATCATACTATAAATATGCATGATATGCAATGTATTTTTCAGCACTTTAAAGCGATATATCGTGCACAATGGCTCATATACTCATAACAAGAAAGGTAGAGAGTTCTTTATTTGGTAAAATACATAAAACCAGCAGAAGCCCTAACGCTCCTGCCGGTTTGTTCTCTCTTTAATAAAATACATGATTTCCAATAACCGTACCTTCTCTGGTACCATTATTTCTGCGGAAGTATAAAGCATCACCTACATTGGTATAGCCGCCCAGTGCCTCGATGGCTGCATCATAGCAGCTCTGTGGCACATTGCCTCTGGCCATTACGCGGTCCAGCTTACCGCTCATGGCCGGTGTAAACTGTCCGGATGCGTAAATAACACCCTGTAAGGTATCCTGATAGGAAGCACTTCTAACACGGTTACATACAACCGCACCTACTGCAAGCTTACCCTCGTAGCTTTCACCGCCTGCCTCGCAGTAAATCAAGGCTGCCAACAAGTACAACTCATAATCCGTAGCAGACATGGAGCCATAATACTTGACAAGCTTACGCTTATCCGCCTCTTCCTTCATTTTACGCTCGGTGATTTCATCCATGCTCTCACCGAAGTCTACCTTAAACTCCTCGGAAACGTGCTTCCGTAAAATATAGCCAACCTCATCACCATATTCTACACACAGCCAGTTTTCATCTTCTTCATTTACTACAACCAGCTGCTCGTCTTTGGCTGCATAGCCCATTACTGATGCATCCTTATTTGCTTCAGAACGGATGCGCAACGCATCGCTCTTTACTACTGCAACAGAATATCCCACTCTCAATGCCTCTTCTATAGCCTCTGCATCAAAAAGTAAATATTCATCCTTCGCCCAGCCAATCAGATTACCACTTTTAATCTTGGTCCAGCCTTCTGCCTTCTCCAATACGATAGCTCCACAGTCCCTGTAAAGCTTACCTGCAATAATAGCCTCCTCGCTTGGCTCTTCCCTAACATTTAAAGTATTGGTAACATTGCTCATTACCAGCTCGTAAGAAGTTTGTTTTTCCTCTTTTACTAACTTAATTTCTTCTTCGGTTATACAGTTTGTAGGGTCAAGCAAAGCAGCAACACCGCTGTTATAGCTGTCCAGACAGGTCTTTACTGTGTTTGCACTGGCTGTCACAGGCACGGAAATATTTTCCACACTTGCAACAAACACGGCAAGCAAAGATAAGACACCTACTGTAAACTTAAGATATCTTTTCACTTGTTTTCCTCCACTTTACTACCGCACGTAATAACTTTATTACGTTTGCGATAATTTTATTACGAAATTATTACATTTCGAATGCCCGAAGGCTATATTAACAAAATAATACTATTTTGTCAACCTTTGCCCCCAAATAAAGTGGGAAAACCACCGCAAATCAGGTATTTTTGTGCACTTTGACGACAAAAAAAGAGGATATTTGATCGCATAAAACAATCTTCTATCCTCTGATTTTCCTCTGTCTAAGGAATTATAAAGTGTTATAACTTCTTTGCTTTTTCCACACAAGCCTCTATGGCATCAATCACACTGCCGCGGACACCACCCTTTTCCAAGGCCTTGATGCCTTCAATCGTAGTGCCTCCCGGTGAACAAACCATGTCCTTTAATACACCCGGATGCTCCTTACTGTCACGCATAAGCTTTGCAGCTCCCATAGTCGCCTGAGCAGCCACCTCGTAGGCCATACTGCGGGGCATACCTGCCTCCACAGCACCATCGGCCAAGGCTTCCATGTATAAAAAGGCAAAGGCTCCTGAGCTTCCGCCAATGGCACTGAAGGCATCCATCAGCTTCTCATCGATGACCTGACAGGTACCAAAGGACTGACACATCCTTACGGCCAGGGCTACATCCTTCTCCGTGGCTGATGCACCTTTACATATGGCAGTGCAGCTTTCTCCTACCATTGCTGCAGTATTTGGCATAAAACGGATCAGTCTGGCCTCCGTATTCAGTCTCTCCTGCAGCCATGCAAGGCTTTTACCGGCAGCAATACTGATAATCAGCGTATCCCCTGTGACAAAAGGCGCTATCTCCGTCAGCACCCCTTCCATAAACTGGGGCTTTACGGCCAGTACAAGCACGTCTGAGCCTGCCGCCACCTCTGTATTACTCTTATTCGCATTAATATGGTACTTGTCTGCCACGGCCGTTCTGACAGCCTCTGCCACATCACTGCCTGAAATATCCTCTGCGGCAAAAACGCCTGATTGCAGCAATCCGGCAAGAATAGCCTTTGCCATATTGCCAAGTCCAATAAATCCAAGCTTCATAATAATCTCCATTCCGCCGCCTTTTAAACCCGCGGCACAATTAACCTTCTAAAATCCCCTCTGTCTGGCCGCTTCATACATAAAAAGCGTGGTGGCAATAGCCGCATTCAGGCTTTCCACCTGCCCTGCCATAGGAATTTTGACATATGTGTCAGCTAAATTTGCTGTCTGTTCCTTCAAACCACTGCCTTCGTTACCGATAAGGAAAGCACTGCCTCCTGTATAATCAAAGGCATCATAATATTGCTCTCCTTTCAGATGAGCCGCATAGACCGTAATACCGGCTGACTTAAGCTTTGCAGCTGCCTCGGCAATATCCTGCACATACACAAAGGGCACCCGGTAAATACTGCCCATGGTAGCCCGAATGGTCTTTGGATTAAAAATATCTACCGTTTCACGGGTCATAATCACCCCTGCAATGCCGGCTCCCTCTCCCGTACGGATAATCGTGCCCAGATTGCCGGGATCCTGCAAGTCCTGTAATACCACAAACACTCCGTCACGCCTTAAAAGCAACTCCTCTAATTGATACTGTGGCCACTTTACAAGGCACAAAATTCCTTGTGGGGTCTGGGTATCTGACATTTTGGCAAGCACTTCCTCACTGACCAGCTCATACCCTGTCTTAAGCAGCTTACCATGAATGCCGCCCTCTCTATGCTTATCCCAAAAGGACTGCGTCATATATACTTTATAAATACGGTCTGCAGGTGCCTCCTCGAACATTTTGGGCCCCTCCACCACAAAAATACCATCCTTGCGGCGTTCCTTGGCCTTCTGCACATAAGCACACACCTGCTTCACCTGAGCATTGGAAATACTTGTAATCATATTGCACCCAAATTAGCGAGCCAGCGTTCTGCTGATTTCGTACTGGTACTCGTCAATGGTTTTCTTCATTGCTAATGCTTCGTCAATATCCACATCAATGATATCCCCTTGCTTGATACCAATAACACGATTGGTCTTGCCTTCTAATAAAATATCTGTAGCATAAGCACCCATCATAGATGCATAGTAACGGTCCTTACAGGTTGGTCTGCCACCACGCTGCATGTGACCCAGAATGGTAGCACGGGTCTCAATACCGGTAGCCGCTTCAATTCTGCGAGCCATGGAAATAGAGTGACCGATACCTTCTGCATTAATAATCAGATGATGCTTTTTGCCCTTCTTACGGTTTGCAATAATATTGTTAATAATATCTATCTCATTATGGTCATATTTCTCCGGAAGCAGAATATCCTCTGCACCGTTGGCAACACCGCACCATAACGCAATATAACCTGCATGACGACCCATTACCTCGATAATAGAACATCTTTCATGTGAAGAAGAGGTATCGCGGATCTTGTCAATAGCTTCCATAGCAGTATTTACCGCAGTGTCAAAGCCGATGGTATACTCTGTAGAAGAAATATCCAGGTCAATAGTACCCGGTATGCCAATAGTATTGATACCTAAATGAGAAAGCTTCTGTGCCCCTCTGTAGGAACCGTCACCACCAATTACTATAATGCCGTCAATACCAAACTTACGACAAATATCTGCGCCTCTTTTCTGTCCCTCAGGCTCCATAAACTCCTTACATCTGGCTGTACCCAAAATAGTACCGCCTCTCTGAATAATATCAGAAACACTTCTGGAATTCATTTCTACGATTTCTTCGTTTAATAAACCATGATACCCTCTGTGAATCCCCATTACTCTGACGCCTTTGGAAAGGGCCTGTCGAACCACTGCGCGGATTGCGGCATTCATACCCGGAGCATCACCGCCACTTGTTAATACGCCAATTGTTTTAATTTCCTTTGCCATATATTTCTTCCTTCACTTTCTTAAATCTTCTTCCGTAACTTCTTTGCTCATTCCAATATGTGAAATAAATAACAATCCCTCTGTAGTTTAATACATTTGGTGCTGAATTGCAATGGTTTTATACCACCTTTATATTATTTTTACCAAATTTTTGATATAATTTTTCCAGTAGTGCCTCATCAGCCTTTACATTATATTCCCTTGGCAGATCTTTTCGCCTTTTTCCCTCTGCCACATAAATAATGACCTGGTCACGACCTTCACTTTGTGACAAAAGCTCAAGCAACTCCTTTTCTGCAGCTGCAAACTGCTGCATGGTATCAAAGCGCACCCAAAGCTTCCTGCCAATATCATCAAAAGAGGTAATTCGCTCGCAAATCAGCTTGGCATTTTTGTCCTCTTCCACGGACGCGCGGCCCCTTACAAAAACCTTTGCATCCTCATGAAGCAGCTGACTATTACGCTCATAGTCCTTCGGGAAAACCACTACCTCAACCACACCATGCAAATCCTCAATTTCCAGAAAGGCCATGGTCTTGTCATTTTTGGTATACTTAATCGTTTTTTGGTTAATCATACCACCAATCGTCTGTATGGTACCATCCTCCACATTTACCATGCCCGTTTCCTCATCCAGCATAAAGTCTCCGGCAGTAGCGGTAATGTTGTTTTTCCAAATGTTCATGTAACTCTCTAGTGGATGGCCGCTGACATAAATACCCAGTACTTCCTTTTCCATCATCAGAACTTCTTCCTTACTGTACTCGCCTACATCCGGAAGTGTGATTTCAAAGTCTTCTTTATCCTCTTCACTAAGCAAATCCATCAAACTCATCTGCCCTGCGATATGATTCTTCTTGCCACTGGAAAGCTTATCCATAATCGGCAGATACGCATACATAAACTGCTTACGAGTACCGCCCAAAGAATCAAAGGAGCCCGATTTGATAAAATGCTCTACAGCACGCTTGTTACATTCACTGTCCTGCACCCTTGTCAAAAAGTCCTGAATGGACTTATAGAGACCATGATTTCTTCTCTCTTGACAAATATATTCAATAGCCGGTCTGCCTATGCTCTTGATGGCAAGCAGCGCATAACGTACTGCATTATTTTCAACGCTGAAGTCCCCGTTACTCTGATTAATATCAGGAGGCAAAATTTCAATGCCCATGTTTCTACAGCACACAATATACTCGGCACACTTGCGCGGATTATCAATCACACTGGTCAGCAACGCCGCCATAAACTGCACCGGATAATAATATTTTAGATATGCAGTCTGATAAGCCACTACCGCATAGCAGGCTGCATGGGACTTGTTAAAAGCATACTTGGCAAAGTCCATCATGTTTTCGTAAATCTGACCTGCCACCTGGGCACTGATACCATTGGCAATACAGCCCGGCACCCCTTCTTCCGGATTACCATTAACAAAGTTAGCGCGCTCCTTCTCCATAACAGACTGCTTTTTCTTACTCATGGCACGACGCACCAAATCACTTCTCCCCAGAGAGTAACCGCCCAAATCACGCACAATCTGCATTACCTGCTCCTGATAAACGATACAGCCGTAGGTTGGAGACAAAATAGGCTCTAACTGCGGACACAGGTAAGTAACCGGCTCCCCACTGTTTTTGCCCTTTACATACTGCGGTATAAAGTCCATAGGTCCCGGTCGATACAGGGAAACACCGGCTATAATATCCTCTAAATTCTCCGGCTTCAGCTCCTTCATAAAGTTCTTCATACCGGGACTTTCCAGCTGGAACACGCCCTCTGTCTTACCCGTACCGATATAACCGAGCACTGCCTTGTCGTCGTAGTCAATGGTGCCTATATTTAAATCCACACCGGTACTTTCCTTAACCAAATCCACAGCCTTCTGAATAACAGTCAGGGTACGAAGACCCAAAAAGTCCATTTTCAAAAGCCCCAATTCTTCCAGAGTGGTCATGGTAAACTGAGTAGTAATAGAACCATCACTGCCTCTGGACAGCGGTACAAAATCATCTGCTGCACTAGGACAAATAACCACGCCCGCTGCATGCATGGAGGTATGTCTCGGAAGCCCCTCCAAACGCTTGCACATATCTATTAAATAACGAACCTGCTCATCATTTTCATACTGGGAACGCAGCTCCGGATTCAACTCCAAAGCCCTGTCCAGTGTGATATTCAGCTCATTTGGTACCTGCTTGGCCAGTGCGTCCGCATAGGCATAAGGCAGGTCCATAACACGCGCCACATCTCTGATAACACCCTTGGCCTGTAGCGTACCGAAGGTTACAATCTGCACCACCTTCTCTGCTCCGTACTTCTCGCCAACGTAGTCAATAACCTCCTGTCGTCTTTCGCAACAGAAGTCAATATCAATATCGGGCATGGACACTCGCTCCGGATTTAAGAAACGCTCAAAAAGCAGACTATACCTGATAGGGTCAATGTCCGTAATGTGCAAACAATAAGAAACAATGGAGCCTGCCGCAGAGCCACGCCCCGGTCCCACTGCAATACGGTTTTTTTTGGCATAATTTATAAAGTCCCAGACAATCAGGAAGTAGTCTACATAACCCATTCTCTGAATAACAGAAAGCTCGTAGGTAAGACGCTCCTTTAAGGTCTGTCCGGTATTGCCCGCCGGCTGATTTTCATCCTCACCATAGCGTTCGTGCAAGCCTGTAAAGCACAAATGATTTAAGTACGTCCACGGAGTAAACCCTTCCGGCACTTCAAAATGCGGCAATTTGGTCACGCCGAATTCGATGTCTACATGACATCTGTCCGCAATCTTCTGAGTATTATCAACAGCCTGAGGAGCCATGCGAAATAATTCCCGCATTTCCTCCTCACTCTTCACATAATACTGCCCACCCTCATAACGCATTCTGTCTTCGTCTGCCAGCTTCTTACCGGTCTGTAGACAAAGCAAGATATCGTGGGAATCCACATCATCCTCGTAAGTATAATGTACGTCATTGGTAGCCACTAACGGAATATTTAACTCCTGGCTCATACGTGTCAACTGATAATTTACCGTACGCTGCTCCGGCAGACCATGATCCTGAAGCTCCAGGAAATAATTATCCTCTCCAAAGCAATCCAGATACTTCAGAGCCATTTTACGAGCCTCATCATAGAGCCCCTTCATAATATAGCGCTGCACCTCACCGGCCAGACAGGCACTCAGTGCAATAATGCCTTCATGGTACTCCCTAAGCACCTCCATATCCACTCGAGGTCTGTAATAATAGCCCTCTGTAAAGCCCTTGGAGACAATCTTCATTAAATTCTGATAGCCGGTATTGTTCTCTGCAAGGAGCACCAAATGATAATACCTGTCTTCTCCGCCTGTAAGCTCCTTATCAAAACGTGAATTAGGTGCCACATAGACCTCACAGCCGATAATCGGGTTAATCCCCGCTTCCTTACAAGCCCTGTAAAAGTCAATTACACCATACATAACACCATGGTCCGTTATGGCTGCACTGTTCATGCCCAGCTCTTTTACACGCTTTACATATTCTTTAATTTTGTTGGAACCATCCAATAAGCTGTACTCTGTGTGTACATGCAAATGTGTAAATGCCATGATGCTTCTCCTCTTATCATAAAGGGGGTGTTGCAGCTTGTACCCTTGCCCTACTAAGCTCACGGAAAATATCTTTTCTTCCTAAAATCCGGCCAAATCAGCTCCTAAAACCGCGAAGCCGTTACTTCACGGTTTCTTAACGGAGTAGTTGGCACAGATTTTCTCCAGAAAAATATTTTCCGTGAGCCACATCAGGATAAGGCACAAGCTACAACAGCCCCTTTGCCTAATCATCTAAATTCTATTTTAAGTATTTCTTCAATATATCTACTTTATCAAGGCTCTCCCAAGGGAGCTGTAAATCATCACGTCCGAAGTGACCATATGCTGCAGTGCCTTTATAAATAGGTCTGCGCAGGTCAAGCATTTTAATAATGCCGGCCGGTCTTAAATCAAATTCCTTGCGGATGATGTCTACTAACTGCTCATCGGAAAGAACTCCGGTGCCAAAAGTATCTACCATAACAGAGGTAGGACGTGCCACACCAATCGCATAAGACAATTGAATCTCGCACTTATCTGCCAGACCTGCTGCTACGATATTCTTTGCCACGTATCTGGCAGCATAGGCTGCACTTCTGTCCACCTTGGTGCAGTCCTTACCTGAGAAAGCGCCACCGCCATGACGTGCATAACCGCCATAAGTATCCACGATAATCTTACGACCTGTCAAACCGCTGTCACCATGAGGACCGCCGATTACAAAGCGTCCTGTAGGATTAATAAAGAACTTGGTGTCTGCATCTACTAACTCTGCAGGCAACACCTGGTCAAAAATATACTTGCGAACATCTGCATGAATCTGCTTCTGGGTTACCGTCTCATCATGCTGTGTAGACAATACTACTGCCTCTAAACGGACAGGCTTGCCTGCCTCGTCATACTGTACGGACACCTGACTCTTGCCGTCCGGACGTAAATATGGCAAAGTGCCATCCTTACGAACCTCTGTCAGCCTGCGAGCAAGCTTGTGTGCCAAAGAAATAGGATACGGCATAAGCTCCGGCGTCTCATTGGTAGCATAACCAAACATCATACCCTGGTCACCGGCACCGATTGCCTCTAACTCTGCATCGCTCATCTGATTTTCTCTGGCCTCTAATGCCCTGTCAACACCCATGGCAATGTCTGGAGACTGCTGATGTAACAGTACCTTCACCTCACAGGTATTGGCATCAAAGCCCACCTCCGGCTTATCATAGCCGATTTCACGAATGGTATCGCGAATAATTGTCTCTGCATCAATCTGAGCCTTTGTGGTAATTTCTCCCATTACCATACAAAAATCTGTAGTTGCACAAGTCTCACAAGCTACACGGCTCATAGGATCCTGCGCCATAAGTGCGTCTAAAATAGCATCTGATACGGCATCACATACTTTATCCGGATGTCCCTCTGTAACAGATTCTGAAGTAAATAATAATTTTTCCATAGTCCCTCTTTATTCATTATAGCCCTAAGGCTTGTATTTTCTATATTTTTAAACCGCTCTGAGCTTTGCCTTCTGCAGCTCCTCCGGATTGGTTACCTTGCGGATGCGTCCTCCCAAGGATGTCAGCTTTTCCGGAAAATCCTCATAGCCTCGCTCCACATACTGTACCTGATCTACCGTAGAAAAGCCCTCTGCCGCCAAAGCCGCAATAACAAGCGCTGCTCCTGCACGAAGATCCGGTGCGGTCACAGAAGCACCCTCATAATGGTCTACTCCCTCGATAATAGCGATATTCCCCTCTACCGTTACACTGCCGCCCATCTTTCTGAGCTCATCCAAATATTTGAAGCGGTTTTCAAAAATACTCTCTTTAATAATACTAGTATATCCCAAACTAAGACCAAGCGTCACAGTAATCTGCGGCTGCATATCCGTAGGATAGCCCGGATATGGCATGGTCTTGACCTGAGTGCCGGTCAGTCTCTTGCTGGCTACTACACGTACTGCGTCGTCAGATTCCATAACCTCGCAACCGATTTCCTCCAGCTTGGCACTGATACATTCCAAATGCTTTGGAATAACGTTCTTGACTGTAATATCCCCTTTAGTAATAGCTGCAGCTGCCATAAAGGTACCTGCCTCTATCTGATCCGGAATAACGGTATACTCGGTACCATGCAGGCTGGTAACACCCTTAACCCTGATAATATCCGTACCGGCACCTTTAATATTGGCACCCATACTATTTAAAAAGTTAGCTAAATCTACTACATGCGGCTCCTTAGCAGCGTTCTCGATTACAGTCTGACCCTCTGCCAAAACAGCGGCCATCATAATATTAATCGTAGCTCCAACGCTGACTACGTCCATAAAAATGTTGGCGGAAGTTAAATCAATTGCCTCTGCAATAATACTGCCATGTTCGTAACGAATTTTGGCACCCAAAGCCCTAAAGCCCTTTTCATGCTGGTCTATAGCACGATTGCCAATAGCACAACCGCCCGGAAGAGCCACGTCTGCGGTCTTGTACTTGCCGAGCAGTGCCCCTACAAAATAATAGGATGCCCTCATTTTACGAATACTTTCACCCTCTACTACAGTTGTATGAATGTGAGAGGCATTTATTTTTACTTTATGTCTATCTAATCGTTCGATAATAACACCGATACTCTGCATAGCTGTCAGCAACACGTTGATGTCCTTGATATCAGGTAAATTGTCAATAATTACCGTGTCATCCGTCATGATGGCAGCAGCAAGAATAGGAAGCGCTGCGTTCTTGGCACCACCTATTTCTACTTCACCAACCAATGGATTCCCGCCCCAAATTGCGTATTGTTCCATGTGGTCTCTCCTGTCTTTATAATTATCAGGCGCAAAATACCCGCCTGTCTGAAGATATGTATGAGCAATGCTTACTCCTACACATTACATCATACACCAATTTGCGAAAAATGTAAATAGAAACAAAGCGGACTTCCTATTTGTCGGTCCGCTTTGAAGTTTACAATCTGCTGATTACTTAATATAATCCTTTGGATTCACAGCCTTTCCGTTCACTCGTATCTCAAAGTGGAGATGCGGTCCGGAGCTGTCCCCCGTATTGCCGGAAAGAGCAATGGCCTGCCCCTGGCTAACCGTCTGGCCAACCTTTACCAAAAGCTTACTGTTGTGTGCATATCTGGTCTCAATACCTGCCGGATGCTGAATATAAATACAATATCCATAGCTGCTGCTCCATCCGGACCTGGTAACCGTACCACCGCTGGAAGCATAAATAGTGGTACCTGTAGGTGTAGCCCAGTCAATACCATAGTGGTAACCGCCGCCGCGGAAGGAACGATATCCAAAACCGGAGCTATTTCTACCGCCGGAGAGCGGCTTGATATAGGTCGGCGGAATCTGGGTGCCCCGTTCTACAATCTTGGGCACTGCCTCCATCAGAACCTCCTGCTTTAATATCTCCGTATGATGCACCTGTCCATTGTGATACGTAATGTCACTTACCGCCTTACGGAAACCGGTTGACGGATTTTGCCTGGTCACCTTCTTGGTCGTATACCATGCATCATTGTCAATATATATAACCTCTGCGTCGTACTCTTCTTCTCGGTATTCTGTCGCCGTGTATGAAACGGTCAGAGTAGGCTTCGGAATACTGATGACCAGCTCCTGGTCAATATGA
Source organism: Lachnospiraceae bacterium (assembly GCA_045651105.1). Classification (GTDB taxonomy): domain Bacteria; phylum Bacillota; class Clostridia; order Lachnospirales; family Lachnospiraceae; genus RGIG6307. The sequence continues at coordinate 2,303 of JAZRRW010000002.1, read as the reverse complement.
ATAGTGGAACTTTCGTTTTCCAGGGCATCATTCATGGCAATAATATCTTCCAAAGGAATACCGGTCTCCACAGAAATACCGCCCAATGTATCTCCACTCTTAACCTTGTAAATCACATCTTTGTTCTGGGTGTCCGTCAGATACTGAATAGCCTCCTCTGCATTTGAAATTTCCTCAGGCTTCAGATAACACTCCGTAATCTCCACCTTATCCTCAAACTCCATGCTTTTCAAGCCCAAGTCAAAATCAGAAAAGGTCAATTCCTCATCGTAGCTCTCTTCATCAAACAACTCATCCTCTATAGATGTAAAACCGGCCGCTGTTCTGTCAACAATTACCTCCTCCACATCATCCTCAGAAATAATCTCTGCAGTCAACACACTGAAGGCTCTATCCGTATCTCTTTTTAAAACAACATCAAAATTGCTGTCCCCATCATACACATCCACTGCTGCCTGCAGCACACGCTCCACTTCATCCACACTGCCGAGGGCAACTATGTAATTGTTAATCTTGAGCATATAGCAGCGCTGCAGCGTCTCCTGCACACTCTGTGACAACAGCTCCTTCATATTCTCAATAATGGTACTGCTAATAGTCGGCACTCCAAAAATAACATGCTCCCCTTCTATACGCATATCGGCGTCCATAAAGGTGATTTCCTCGGTATCCTCAGCCAGTGCCTCCTTGGCAAGCTGCAGACATATATGGGCTGTCTGCTTATTGCGCACCGTACCTACATAAGTGTCATTTACATAAATCTGATACATGTTGGGAGCTTCGCCATCATCCTCCATATACCAGGGTCCGAAAAACATGCTGACATAAAATACGGCCGCCACTATAATATATGCACAAATTATATATCTATTACTAAAAAATCTATTATAACTGATTTTATTTCTCATTCTTTCTCACACTAAATCCAAAAGTACCTAAAACATCTCCTGTCATCAGGTAAGCCCCATGTGAATACACAATAGGCTCCGCCTTTTCCAGGCAAAATTTGTTTTTCTCATTCATATACTGCTCATCTGCATGCACAGCCAGCACCTCTGCCAAAAACATGTGGTGGCTGCCAAGCTCTTTTACCTCTGTAACACGACACTCAATATTTACAGGACTTTCCTGAATCATAGGTGCCTTTACATGCTGCCCCGGAATAGGAGTCAGCTTACAAGCCTTAAACTTATCAATATCCCTGCCGCTTTTTACACCACAAAAATCAGTAGCAAAGACCAAATCCTTTGTAGTCAGGTTAATCACAAACTCACCGGTCTCCCGAAGCATCTTGTAGGAATACCTTTCCGGACGCACAGAAATATAAACCATGGCCGGATTGGTGCAGATGGTCCCTGCCCATGCAACCGTGATAATGTTTGAATGACCTGCCTTGTCACATACACTGACCATAACTACAGGCAGTGGATACAGCATATTTCCCGGCTTCCATACTTGTCTGCCCATACTTCCTCCCACGTATCCAAATTCTTATAATAATCCTAAATGTATTAATAATACACACGCCAGATTTACTGCTGAAATAAGCGCTATCAGGACAAACCACAGCTTGTTGCTTAACGCACTTCGTCCCACCTTTTTCTGAAGGGCAGAAAGCTCCTGCTTCAACGCATCCGTACTCTCCTCCAGCTTTTTATTCTGCTCGTCCAAAAGTGCCTGTACGTTACGATATACCTTCACACACTCCCTGTGGGTATATTCATCACTTTTACTGATACATTCCTTTAATTCATCCAAAATCTCCGGTTTCAACGCATCCGTTGTCTGCAAAGCCTCTATCTTCTCGGCCAGCTTAGCAAAAGCCTCGCTGCTCTCTTCCTGCTTTAAATATAAATTGCGCACACTCTGCAAAATTGCATCATATTCCTGTAACTGCTTCTTCATCTTCTCTTTCTCTGCCATATCGGCCATAAAATTCGCCTTAATCGTGTCCTGTGCATTAATTCTTTGACTTAATTTGCTCATGAAATTATCCATAACGTCCTCCAAATAACTAATTCCCAAACAAAGCATATCATTTATAGTTTAACACGTTTTTTGTCAATTTACAACATGTAGCTTAAATTCAGTATATTGTGCATTTTTAACAAAACTTTTTTGATTATTTTTTGCATTTTGTTTGTATTAACCCATAGTTTACATATTGTTCATATTTTGTTCATATTTTTTTGGTATAGTTTAAGCAACAATAAAAACATTTGTAATATCTCGAACAGATATTACATCAGATAAATTTTTTTCATAATAGCAGGGGTGCAACGCACCCCGGGACTCCCCATGTA
>JAZRRW010000001.1:0-2764 GCA_045651105.1 Lachnospiraceae bacterium | reverse complement strand
TGGATATACTATTAAAGACGATGCTATTCCTGCTTCCTGATTAGGTGTTGTGTCTATATTCAGTTTTTAAAGCCACCCTTGGATGGTTTATTTATCATGCATATATTTATTTCCTAACCATAACCTCTTTGTTTCAAACTTTTTACTTTATAAGCTTAATCACCTTTCGAATCGTACCATCCGTAGCTTCATAACTCATCGTCACCATATCTCCTACCCTGAAATTCAGTGCCGCTACATTGTAGCCTTCTGTCAGGTTAATCCAATAGTAATGTGTGCCGTTTTCGCCATCATCCAGCCTTACATACAGACTGCTGTCACCGTCTACAATCAAATTATAAATTTCAAGAATAGTACCTTTTGCAGACAATACCTCTATTTCAGGAGAAATAATCTCAGGCACTTCCGGCACCACCTCTTCTGCCTCAATAATACCATTTTCCACCAGTAACGCCCGGTAATTCTGCTCACACTCCTTAATCGTGTCACCGGTTGCAACCAACTGGTACTTCTGGATATTTACCATGGCATACATCTTTACCAGTCCTGCCTGATCCTTTAAGGCCATAAAATACGTCGGCTCATCCACAATATTAAGCAGTAACGGAAAAGTTGCCTTATATCCCAGATGCTGTACCTGTCCCTGGGCACTGCTCATGGCAGAGTCTTCGATGGCACCTTCCACCTCATAATACCTGGTTTCCATCGTACGCTGGTTCATTAACACAAAACCTACATTGGACTGGTCGGCATTCAAACTGGTAACACCGGTATATACCCACACATCATCATCCATGGCAAGATAATTGTAACCATTGGTCGTCTGCAGACAGCCTCTCTGACTGAGCACACTGTTTAAAAAACCATTCACATAAACACCACTATAATCATACAGCTGTGTCAACAGTTCGGCACTGTAAACCTTATCTACCCAGGTAGGCACCTCTGCTACATCATAATCGGTACACTCTCCGGTAACCGCATTTACCATAACCACACGGCCAACCGTTTCTCCGCCAAACAAACCAATATTAAACTTCTTCACAGGACAAATCCAGTATGGTGTACCCTCTTCGTCTATTTCAAAGAAAATCTGGTCACCAAAAATATAAGTCGGATAATTAAAACGCAAATGCCTGTAAATGTTACGGTTAAAATATTCGCTCTTGGAATACTTAATTCCCTCCTCCAGCATCACACATTCCGTCTCCTGCGTGGTCATATCAATCATAATATAAGCAGGAATTCCCTGGGCCTGATTGGTCAGCCATTTAATGGGTGATGCATACTCCAGCGGTGTCACACGAACAGGCTTCCCCTGAAAATTAATCTGGGTATAATCACCTGCTGCCTCAAACTGAGACACAAATTCTACCATGGATCCCATCTTTCTGTCACCCAAAAGAGCTGCACTGGCTCTGTCCAACAGCGGAATGGTATTATAATCTGCCTGCGCTACATCCTCTGCAAAATCTCCCTTTTCTACAGTAAGAAGCTTCTGATACCTGGACGCATTGATAATAGGGCTGCCTAACAGAGAGCCGATAAAGAACACCCCTATCGCCAAAACAAGCAGTCCACCAAAAATCTTTACACTAAGACTGGTATCAAACCTGTTCATATACACCTGTTGATGATGCGTGCTGAAATTACGCATATTCGCCTTTATCAGCCGCCACGCAAACAACACCCCCAAAATAGAAATCACAAACCACCAAAAACCAGTGGAATGAATGTTAATGGCAGGCAATGTGATGTAGTAATATATAAAAGCTGCAAGCACTGCTGCAATACTACTTACAATCATAATCACTTTCTTCATGTTAAACTCCTTTTCTTGCCGGAAACCGGCATTTAAAATCACATTCTTGATTTAGTATATATCAATCATATCAAAAATTTACTCGTTTGAAAATAAAAGAAATTGCATATTACATATTTTTATCGTGCAAAAAACACGAACCTTCGTGCAAAATTGCAATCAAAGGTCCGTGATATTTGCTTTTATTAAAAATTATCTGTTATGGTGTAAAACGCAACTTATACTTCTGCATTTGCCTTTGCTGCTTCAATTTCCTTCTGACAGATGTCGTTAGGAGCCTGTTCATAACGAGCAAACTCATAAGAGAAGGTGCCTGTACCACCGGTCATAGAACGAAGGTCTGTAGAATATCCGTAAATTTCCATCATAGGAACATCTGCAACAACCTCGGTCTTACCGCCTGCAACAGGATTCATACCAAGTACACGGCCACGGCGCTTGTTCATATCGCCCATAACGCTGCCTGTATAAGCGTCCTCTACCACAATCTTAATACTTACGATTGGCTCTAATAATACAGGAGCTGCATTCATAAAGCCCTGCTTGAATGCTCCTATACCTGCAAGCTTAAATGCCATTTCGGAGGAGTCAACTGCATGGTAGGAACCATCATAAAGTACTGCGGAAACACGTACTACCGGGTAACCTGCCAAAGGCCCCTTTGTACAGCATTCCTGTAATGCCTTTTCTACTGCCGGGAAGTAATTCTTTGGAACAGTACCACCAACAACTTCCTGTGTGAATACGTATGGAGTCTCCAAGTCACCGGATGGAGCAAAACGCATCTTAACGTGACCATACTGACCACTACCACCTGACTGCTTTTTATGCTTATATTCTACGTCAGAGTTCTTACGGATTGTTTCTCTGAAGGCTACACGCGGCTTCTCTAATTCAATAGCAACCTTGTATTCATTAAGCAGTCTGCTTGCAATAACATCT